>JBARRZ010000113.1:0-18163 GCA_049644465.1 Limnothrix sp. | reverse complement strand
GTAAAGCGATGAAAACCGAAATTATCAGTACACGTATTGATCTAGATACAAAACTGGAATTCGCTCAGATTTGTGAAGAACTCGGTCTCAGTACATCTCAAGCCCTTAAGTTATTTGCGAAAGCGGTGATTGCTTATGGTGGAATACCATTTGAGCTAAAAGTAAAACAACCGAATCAAACGACCATCCATGCGATGAAAGAACTTGAGGAAAGGCAAGGAATAGCTGTGGAATCAACGGCGGATCTCTTCCACAATTTAGGGGTCAATATTCCAGATGCTTAAACTGACTTATGCTTCGCAGTTTAAAAAAGATTTCAAAAAAGTTCGGAAGCTTCTTATTAAAGAGGAGCAATCGGAATTTTTAGTAGTTGATGATAATCTGAACGTAAAAGGTTTGTTGCAACAAATGGGTTTGGAAAGTATGCCAATGAGTCGCGATGTAGTGTAATCATTCCACAAACTTTTGATGATTCAAGAAAACAGCCAATATTATTGGGATGAATATAGCTATTGGAATTATACCTACCCTCGTCATAACCGAGTTTGAGCAAGAATTCACGCCATGATATGTTATTAAATAGCTCATTAACAATCGAAGGATATTTAAAGTCATCATATGTGCTCGCACCATATAAGACTCGTGAGAGAATGTCATACTGACCAATTTCCTGTTCGATATCAAGAGCGATAAAATATGGAACTTTCTGTTGAGATGGAGACCACTCCCCAGGATTATTTGCTTTTTTATTTATACGATCAAGTATCTGTTTTTCAAAATCTTCTTCCGGCACTCGTGAAAAATCGGTTCTCTCTATCTCAACTCGCCCTTTGCCTTGCTCGGCATTCTCAATCCTGCAATCAATACCATCAATACTTATTGATTGAGGTAACATTCTTCGATCAATATTTTGGATCAATTTGCTGAGTTTCTCTTTATGTTTTTCTACCAAATTTTCTTTCTCTGTTCGCTCTTGATGCCCGACAGCTAGACTCGAAAATTTTGAGGGAAGACAATGAAATTTCAGTACGACATTATATTCCTTCGCAATTAATTCAGTCTTTTGGTGGAACAGATTAGTCGCATGTGTTTCACCTGATTCCCATCTAGTAATCTGAACGAACGCTTCAAAGTCACTATGAATTAAAGTTAAATCTGGTGGAGATTTTGACCACCTTGGATCTTCGTCAGAAATAAGTTGTATTTGAAAGCCACGATCCGCTAATTTTTCAGCAATCCGTAATTCAGCAAGTGTTGAAGACAACTTTCCTTCTGAAGCGACATTGTTTAGTTTTTCTTTGATACCTTTAATACTTTTAAAACAAGGCTTTGAGAGGATTTCTTGATATTGTTTTAAGATTTCTGAATTGTGGGGGGATGAATCAGAAAATTGCCTGAGTTTAGGATATTGCTCGAAAAGTTCTTCGAAAGGATGATTTTGGATGGACATATTAATTTTATTTTGTGTTATTAATCCGTATTTAAGCATTCCTTAGAGTAGATTATTGTTCAATTTTGTGAAGCGACATTTTTCTTACTTCTAGAATCAAAAGCTTAAAGATAATCATTTTGTACTCCTTTATCCAACAGAGGTTAATTGTTGAGTTACGTAATTTTCTAAATGAGTTTGCATAGAAACCCCTTGTTTTTCAGCTTCATTCTCTAATTTGCGAATCATCCAAATAGGTAAATTCAACTCTACTTTTTTCTTTTCTTTATTGGGTCGTCTAGCCGTTGAGAAATCTAAAGATTCTGTCATATCCTCTCCAGCTTCAAACTTTGCATCAAACTCTTCAGCTTTCATACCATCTCACCTCATTAATGCGGGAACGAACGATGTACCGAAATAATTCTGTTATCTTATCCAATTAGTTTATCGCCACACACTCAACAATTCCTAACTTTGTGAGAAACTTGAGAGTATGCCGAAGCAAAGTTATGGAACCGTACCAAAAAAGCGATCGCAGTCGTTACTATTTGCGCTGTTAGATTTTGCGAATGACTCCATAGATGCGAATGAAATAGAAGTTGATCGGCTGCGATCGCCCCTCGAAACCCATTGGCAATCCTCGACTCGCCTTGTTGTTCGGACGAAGCTCCGATATCTGCAAACCCTCAGCAATCTGGTGAATCCTGAGGCTTCTCTCTCGTTGCCCCAAATTAAAACGGCTCTTAAACATCTCACGAATTTTCTGGAAATTCTTGAAGATAATCGCACCATTACGCGCGGTTCGGAAAATTGGCATTTTACGCTGAATTTTTGGGGCGATCGCTGGGATCGAGAATACAATCTTCAATGTTTTGAACAGGCATGGCAGGGTCATCGCATCGATGTTTCAAAACCAAATATTTCGCAGACAAATGATGTAGAAAAGACGGGCGATCGCTGGCAAGAAGTTTGTCGGGAAGCATTGAATACTCGCCTCACAAGTAATCCTCTCACAGCGGGAGATGGCATGGTTTTTGATCTGCGAGATTTGTATGTGCCATTGGGTGTGGTGGCAGGTGGTTTGTCGGAAGATAATACGGACGAAAATGCTGATTTTCAAAGTTACAAACCGCAGGATTTATTGACGCGCTATTGCGATTATTCTGAGTCAAAACAAGCCCATCGTTTGGCGGTGGTGGGAGAGCCGGGAGCGGGTAAAACAACTTTGCTACAACAGTTTGCTTTGCTGCTCAGTGAAACGGAAAACGGCTTACCGGTTTGGATTTCCCTTGCTGATTTGGAAGGGCGATCGCTGGAAGATTATTTAACAACAACTTGGCTACGGAAAGCACTGAAACAATTCACGATTCCGGCTGAAACGCTGACCGAATTTGTTGAATTAATTGAATCTCGTAAAGTGTGGTTTTTGTTGGATGCGTTGGATGAAATGGGAGGACAGCCGAGCCGAGCCGCTACTAGCCTTGAGCGAGAATTGCAGGGATGGCTAGGGAATGCACACATTGTTGTGACCTGCCGGAGTACGGTTTGGCATTCGGGAAAAAATGCGTTGGGCTACTTTGAAACCTATCGTTGTCAAAGTTTAAATGATGATCAAATTTGCGGCATTAATCAAGTTGAAATCTTTATTCAGAAATGGTTTCGGAATAATAAAAATTTGGGCGATCGCCTGAAAAAAGAACTTAATCGTCGGGTAAATATCCGCATCCGCGAAGTAGCTCGTCATCCCCTTTATCTCGCCTTACTCTGCCGTACTTGGCAACTAACCCAAGGAAAATTACCCACCACCAAAGCAGTTTTGTATCGTCAATTTGTCGAGGCTTTTTATGAATGGAAACAGGATGCTTTTCCGACCACTCGAACCCAAAGGCGATCGCTCAAACAAGCTTTATCTCAATTAGCGTTGCAGGGAATGCGACAAAATCCGCCTAGTTTTCGATTTCGACAAGGGGAAGTGCAACAGTGTTTTGATAGTATCGATCCCGATTTGTTTACCCTCGCATCACAATTGGGTTGGTTAGATGTGGTTGGTCGCTCGGAAGCCACCGGAGAAAAGGTTTATGCGTTTTATCACCCCACATTTCAGGAGTATTTTGCAGCGGCGGCGATCGCCCATTGGCAAGATTTTATTCAACTTAAAAGTGATGGTAAAACTTACTATCCTATTTTTGAATATGGCTGGCAAGAAATCATTTTGTTGTGGTTAGGACGAGAAGATATTGATAGCTCAGAAAAAGAAGAATTTCTGCAAACTTTGATGCAATGGCAAGATAATTGTGGCGGTTTTTATGATCTGCGAGCGACTTGTTTAGTGGGTAAAAGTTTAGCCGAATTCCCCGATTTCTCTCAAGCGAAAACCGTGATCAATCAACTGATTCAATGGCGGTTTGTTGGTTCTAAAAACACGCCTGCTTTGCCTACACCCATCATTGACCAAGCCAGTATTGCTCTTTCTCGCAGCGATCGCCAACTCACTGTGCCAGCTTTAGAAACTTTTCTGCAAACAACTCAAAATCCCTTTGAAAGTTGGTTAGCCGCCCACAGCCTCGGTAAAAATCATGATCCCGGTAACAAGACGGCGATCGCCACTTTAGAAAATTTACTCACCGCCGATCTAGATCTCACTTCTAAGCTCAATATTTGCCGTAGCTTAGGGGCTATTGATCCAGATAATCAATTGGCTTTGCAAACGCTGACGACGCTCCTTGAACCAAAACAGAAAACCACAATTCGCCGTAAAGCTGCTCTCCGATTAGGCCGAATTTTCCCGAATCACCCGCTCGCCATCCAAACCCTTGTGGCGTTATTCGAGGAATCGATCGATACCCATCAACGTAGTAATATTCTCGATACTTTGCAGCAAATCTCGCCGGATCATCCTTTAATACCCAAGCAAACTACCTCACAATTTCGCTCCACCAAACCACGAAAATCCCGCCAAAAATCGACCCAAGAACTGCAGTTCGCTACTGAAACTGTGCTAAAAAAACTGGCGATCGCCGCAACACCGCATCAGCGTATTTTTCTACTTTCAAAACTGGCAATCTACGAGCCAACCCATCCCGAAATCTTGCCCAATCTATTAGATGCCTTAGAAACTGCCCGCCGTAAAACCACGCTCAAATTAGCCGTAGAAACGCTCAATTCTCTAGTTGATGGCGATCGCCTGATCGAAGTTTTGCCAAAAGTGCGCGATATTTATCTCAATCCTCAAACAAAATCTCCGAGCAAACGCGCCTGCTACAAACTGTTGTGGGATTGGTCAAAAGAGCTGACATATCAGGATTTTCAGCACCTTTGGAATCTTGGTGATGAGAGTAATTAGGTGACAGGCGATCGCCCAAATTACCAGTTCGCGTCAGAATACTCTCTGGAACAATAGAGGCTTTATTTGATGCGTCAGGCGATCGCCAAAAATCTTCGCACCCTGTGGCTATTAAAAGGTTTGGAATCCGCATGGTTCCCGATTCCGATCATCGTGTTATTTTACGAATCTCATGGTTTATCGCTTGAGCAAGCCGTCATTTTGAAAGCAATTTTGTCGGCTGCATTCTTCATTGGCGAAATTCCGTCCGGCTATTTTGCTGATCATTTTGGGCGGAAAACGAGTCTGATTTGTGGCTCTCTTTTTTGGCTAATCGGTTGGCTTACTTATTGCACACAAGGCAGTTTTGCTTGGTTTGCGATCGCCGAAATTACGGTGGGTTTGGGCGGCAGCTTAATGTCTGGAGCAGAAAGTGCGATCGCCTACGACAGTTTACTTGTCCTGAAACGTACGTCCGAATATCGCGCGTGGGAAGGCAAAGGAGTCGCGATCATGGGCATTACAGAAGCCGTCTGTGGCTTGGTGGGCGCGTATGTTGCAACGTGGAATTTAGTCTATCCTTTTTATCTACAAACCCTATGCGTTTTTGCCTATTTCTGTTGCGCATTAACTCTCTGTGAACCGCCTCGTTCAAAACTTGAGAAAACGGTTTCTTGGCGATCATTACTAACATCAATCCAAGCTATCTTTCAAAAACAAAAATCATTACGGTGGCTATTATTATTTTCTGCAACACTCAGTGCTGGCTCATTTCTAATGGTTTGGATTTCACAAGAATATATGACTGGACGAGGATTTGAAGTCAGTGATTTAGGTTGGGCTTGGGTTGTTTTTCATAGTGCAATGGCGATCGCCTCTTTTAATGTAGAAATCATTGCGCGGCGGTTTTCTTTTCGTCTCATTTTTGCAGCGTTACCAATACTTATGGCGATCGCCTATATAGGAATGGGCTTAGTCGAAAGTATTTGGGGAGTGCTTTTTATCATGATTGTTTACGGGGTGCGGGGCGTAAATATGCCGCTGGTGCTGAGTTATCTAAACGACCAAATCCCTTCCAATCTCCGCGCTACATTAATTTCAGTTAACAGTTTTACTTTCCGTTTGATGTTTATCGGAGTCGCGGCGATCGCCAGTATTGCCAGCCGTATTTTAGGATTTGAAATGAGTTTGATTTTGATTGGTTTGATTATTGGTTTAATTGCTTACTACGGATATTTACGATTAAGACTAGCTCTCTAATTTTATTGATGCCGCTAGCTTTTAAAATTCAGTAAATCAAGAAGCTATTTGATAAATAGACAAATCAACTTGACTCAACTGGGCGATCGCCTGCCAATTCATTACATCTTGAAAAAGAATACTGTAGCCGTCGGTGTTGGGGTGCAAACCGTCATCACAAAAGTGAGCATTCACCCAATCTGTACCACGCGATCGCCAGAGATCAAAAATATCGAGATAGGGAATATTGCGAGTCTGACAAGCTTTTTTCGTCGCTTCTTTATAACGGAATTGATCAGCGTGATTGAAATAAAAACAGTCCAAAAACGGCATTTTCGATTCGTTAATCGGCGGCATCCCCACAAATATCACCGGGCAAAGTGTTTGTGCTTGATCAAGTAGTTGGTTAACGCTTTCTTGAAACACATTAAATTCGGTGTAATTTTTACCATTAAGACGACCGAGCCGCGCTGAGTCGTTCATCCCCACCGACAAAATAATTAAGTCTGGCTGCTTATTACGAAGTTCGCCCCGTTGTTGAAATTCTGTTTTCAGGCGATCGCCCACTTGTCGGACGTTATCACCGCGCACACCAAGATTGTAGAGAATGTGTCCCGGTTGGCTGCCCATCCAATTTAGACGTAACTGATCGACCCAACCACCCCGAACCGGATCGCCAAAACCGTAAACTAAACTGTCCCCAAATGCCAGTACTCGTAGCGGATGTTTCTGAGCGTAGGCTGGATTCACATGGGAAGAACTTAGGGCTGTCATAGACTGTGGCTTCGGTTTCTCACTCGGTTGTAGCTTCGTTAACAAATTTACATGAAAGAATCAATTTTCCAGTGATTGATAGTCTTTTCCAATCATTGCTTTTAGTAATGTTCGGTTTAGCTTGCCTTGGGCATTGCGGGGGAGCGACTCCACAACGAACCATTTTTTGGGCTGTTTGTATCGGCTCAACTGGTCGGCGATCGCCACTTTTATTTCTTCTGCTGTTCTGCCCGGCTTCAGGACGATCACTGCTGCCACGACCTCGCCCCAATAATCATCCGATAGCCCCAAAATTGCCCCATCAAAAATCAAATCTGTTGCTAAAATTGCAGCCTCCACTTCCGCCGGATAAATATTTTCACCACCACTAATAATAGTCTGGCTTTGACGACCCAGAATAAATAAGTAACCCGCTTGATCGAAGTAGCCAAGATCGTCAGTTTCTAACTTTTTTTGTCTGCTAATTTCAGGATAGTAACCCCAAAATAAAGACTGTGTCTGAATCGAAATTTGCCCGGATTTTGACAATTTAATCTCAGCATGGGGCAACACTTGACCCGCACAATTTTTTCCCGCAAGGAAGTCTTCTGGTTTCAACGCGACTACTTGTGATGCTGTCTCTGTCATGCCGTAGGTTAGAGCAACTCGAATCCCAAATTGCCGCGCTTTTTCTAGCAGCGATCGCCACGGCGGCGCACCACCGATCAACACCAGCCGAAACCGAGCTAACCACTCTGGGCAAACCTCTAACAACACTTGTAATTGAGTAGGGACAAGGGATATACAAAAATCAGAGAAATCTTCATCCGGCAAAATCCCTTGTTTTAGTTCGTCATAATTCCCTAAACAAAATTCTCCTTCACTGAGCAGCGATCGCATCACCTGCATCAAACCACTCACATGATACAGAGGCAAAACACAGAAACAATTGACTTGGCTTAGTTCAAAAAATTCTTGAAATCCTTCGACAGAAGCCGACAGTGTTTGCAATGTATGGGCCGCAAATTTAATCTTGCCTGACGTTCCTCCGGTAGGAATTAAGCAATGGCAAATATCTTGTTGTTCCAGCAAATTTAAGTTCACTTCAGCAGAATCAAAGGTAGTAATCCTAAACTGCTGCTGAAGCAATTTTAATTCTCGTTTTTGCCAGTAAGGATTGAATAAAACAATAGATTTTTGGTGCTCAATCGCCATCAAAAAATACGATAGAAATTTCACACCATCCCGTTCGCAGATAATTTGTGTAGATAAAGCTTTTGGCTTATTAAAGCCTTCATTTAAATGAGCAGTTTTAGAAGCGAAAAGTACTTGGTGATTTCGTCGAAAGACCGCTATTTTTTGCTGAATATTTGCAGCCATATTGGATAAATTTTGAAATTTTGCATCGCTTTTCTGACCAACGAACAACTGATGCTGCTCGAAAATATTGCTGTATTTTACTAGTGCTCGTATTTTCTACGTCTTTAGATAGAGGATCTGGATTTCTGGCCGTGATCTTAGGTCAATACAGATCTCAAATAATTCAAAAATATATCTTGTTGTTGATGCGAAAAAGTAGATTTTCGTTAATTATCTAGTCAGACAATTGGCGATCGCCACAACCCCAAAACCATAGCACCTGATATATTGTGTTGGTTTGATCAAGATAAGTTATTCAAAAAAGTATCAATGCAGCAGTTTATCGACCTCATCATCAAATTCGCGACGACATTTGGCATTCGAATTGTCACTGCCATCCTCATTTTGTTTATTGGCTTGCAGGCGGCGAAATGGGTCAAAAAAAGTGTTAAATCTTTAATGCAAAAAGCCAAGATTGACTCCACTGTCACCAGTTTTATGAGCAATCTCAGTTACGTTGCTTTTATTATGTTGGTTGCGGTCGCTGTCCTAGAACGGATCGGGGTTGAAACAACTTCTTTTCTAGCAGTCCTCGGTGCGGCAGGTTTGGCTATTGGCCTAGCGTTACAAGGTTCTTTAACAAACTTTGCCTCTGGATTTTTATTAATTATTTTCCGTCCTTTTAGTGTCGATGACTTGGTGATTATTGCTGGTGAAAGGGGTTTTGTCCAAGAAATTTCTTTTTTAACGACAAGGTTGAGAACGCCGGATAATCAGATCATTATTGTTCCTAATAGCAAAATTTATTCAGACAAAATCGTTAATGTCACGATTAATCAGAAGCTGCGGGTTGACCTTGTTTTTGGGGTCGGATATGAAGCCGATATTGATACGACAAAACGCATCTTAGAAGAGGTTGCAACACAGGATAGTCGGGTACTTGATACACCTGCACCGCCTCGGATTGAGATGGATGAGCTAGCTGATAGCAGTGTTAATTTTGTAATGCGAATTTGGATTAAGAGCGAGGATTATCTAACGATTCGTTTCGGCATCACGGAAGAGGTGAAACGTCGTCTGGATGAGGCGGGGATCAATATTCCGTTCCCACAACGCGATGTGCATCTTTATCCGACTGACTAGATGTAACCGACATGGGTTTAGGTTAAAAATTTAGAAAAAACCGAAAACCTTTAGAGAAAGGGAGGCTCGGAAATAAAGAGACACGGAGACACGGAGAAAGGGGGACACGGGGACTCGGAGAATGGAGATAGAGAGAAATGAAGATCAAAAGAATCGGGTGAAACTAATATTTTTCCCATCGGAACATCTGTTTTGAACGAAATAAAATCTCCGCGTCACCGGCTCTCCCCCCTCTCTCTGTCAATATTTCAAGCTGTATTCATCCTGAACTCAGGTTGATCAAATGCTGTCGATTCTGCTGGGTGGCCAAAAGCGGGCGATCGCATGGCCGATGATGTTTTGCTCAGGGACAAAGCCCCAAACATGAGAATCGTTGCTGTTATTGCGATTGTCACCCATCACGAAGAAGCTATGGGGTGGCACAGTGAGGGGTGGCAATTCGTATTCTGGGGCAGCGGCGATGAATGCTTCTGTTAGGGGCTTTTGATCAAGGTAGACAGTGCCATCATGGACGGCGACTTGCTGGCCGGGTTCTGCGATGACGCGTTTGATAAAAGCTTGCTGGGGATCGTAGCCGAGTAATTCTAGTTGGGGTGGCGTACGGAAAACGACGATATCGCCGCGATGTACTGGTTTGAAGCGATAGGAGACTTTCTCAACCACGACGCGATCGCCTAACTCTAGAGTTGGCAACATCGAACCGGAAGGGATATAGCGCGGCTCTGCAATAAACGCTCGAACAACTAGGGCGATCGCCAACGCAATAGCCAAAACTTTGACATTTTCCCAGAGATCTGGCCAACCGAAACCCTTTTGCTCAGTGGTCGATTGGCCCTGTTGATCGCTATTTTCGCCCATGAAATGTCTCTACAAATAATTGAATGGCTGATTGATTTAAGTGCTTTGGTTTAAGACCTTTTACGTCGCGGCACTTTGCTTGCGATGCAACACAGGTTGCAGGAGCCACAACAAAAACTGACGCATAGACTCAGGCGACTTTGTAGCCCAAACACTGATCGCGACACAAACTGCGCCGAAAACAGGCAACACAAAAGTCGGAATCATCACCACACCAATCAAAAACCACGTGCTCACATGTAGCACCATAATCGTCACGCCACAATAGACGGCGATCGCCATTTTTCGAATTGCGTCAGGGGACATCTGCCGCCCCACATGAACCAAAGTCAAACAACTCAAAGTCAAATTAAACGGCACTAAGCAGCCACAAATACCAATGCAATGACTGCGGGAAAATTCACAAAGTTGATCGAAAATGCTGATTAGCATGGGCACAGCAACGCTCAAGTAAGTTTCAAGTGTAGTTTTCTACAGCATTGAGCCTAACTAATTCCTAGGCGTTTTTACCTAACGTTTTGTGAAGTCATTTTTACAGTAATGTCTGAAAAATCTAGATTTCCACGAAATCGTTTTTCACTTACAAATTCAAGTCGTTACTCAGCGAAATTATAGTGTGGGAAAGATTCATGAGACAGAAAAAATCGGGTATGGTATTAGACTGAGCATTTTGAATAAATAAATTTAAGTATTCAAGGATTAAGCGTGGCAGAGCAAGACTGGATCATCGTTGGCAAAATTGTTGCCGCCCAAGGACTCAAAGGTGAAGTGCGGGTGCAGCCGAGCACCGATTTTCCTGAACGGTTTGAAGTACCCGGTCAGCGATGGCTACAGCTGCAAAATCAAGAGCCACAATCTGTCGAACTCGAACGGGGCAGAATTATCCCCGGCAAAAATATTTTTGTGGTCAAATTCGAGCATCTTCAAGACCGTACCCAAGCTGAAAATGTCAAAGGCGCAATGGTTTTGGTCAGAGCTGGCGATCGCCCCACCCTCGAAGACGGCGAATATCACGTCGCAGATCTCATGGGCCTAGAAGCCTTTAATGCCGAAACTCAAGAAAAAATCGGCGTCGTTACCGAAATTTTTGCAGCCGGGCAAGACGTTTTACAAATTACCGACGATCAGAAAAAACAGCACCTTGTGCCCTTCGTCGAATCAATTGTACCGACTGTTAATCTCGTCGAAAATCGGCTAGAAATCAACGTTTTACCCGGACTTTTAACCGAATAAGGCCAAACGCCCCAACCATGGTAATTCGCTGACAATTGACGATTCGGCGATTAATTCTGTTCAGAGTGAGCAGTCGGGCTAAAATGATCCTTTGCTTCCCATAAAAAGAGCAGAATTCGTGGGTCATTCCCATCCGGCGATCGCCCACAAAACAAACTTTCTCTACCGAAAAAATTACCTCTATTTAAATTGTTATGGCTAAAGTGCTTGTCTCCGACCCCATTGATCAAACAGGAATAGATATCCTGTCCCAAGTAGCGCAAGTCGATACAAAAGTCGGACTTCCCATCGAAGAACTCATCAGCATCATCCCCGAATACGATGCCCTGATGATCCGCTCCGGCACCAAAGTAACCAAAGAACTAATTGACGCCGCCAAGAACCTCAAGATCATTGGTCGTGCAGGCGTCGGCGTCGATAACGTTGACATACCCGCAGCCACCCGACAAGGCATCATTGTCGTCAACTCCCCCGAAGGCAACACCATCGCCGCCGCAGAACATGCCCTCGCGATGATGCTCTCCCTTTCCCGCCATATCCCCAGCGCGAACCAGTCCGTCAAATCGAACGAATGGAACCGCAAAAAATTTGTTGGCGCAGAAGTCTACAAAAAAACCCTAGGCGTAGTTGGTCTCGGTAAGATCGGTGCCCACGTCGCCACCGTCGGGAAGGCCATGGGCATGAAGCTCCTCGCCTACGATCCCTTTATCTCCGAAGAACGTGCCGGACAGCTTGGTTGTCGCCTTGTCGATCTCGATTACCTTTTTAGAGAAGCCGACTATATTACCCTCCATGTCCCCAAAACCCCCGAAACAACTCATCTCATCGGCGATGAATCCATTGCCAAGATGAAACCCACAACCCGCATTATTAACTGCGCTAGAGGCGGTGTTGTTGATGAAGCAGCCGTTGCCAGAGCAATTAAAGAAGGCCGTTTGGCTGGTGCTGCACTCGATGTTTTTGAATCGGAGCCGCTCGGTGAATCGGAGTTGCGCGGTCTTGATGAAGTTGTACTGACGCCGCATTTGGGTGCATCGACAGCCGAAGCTCAAGTCAATGTGGCAGTTGATGTTGCGGAACAAATTCGTGATGTCATTCTTGGTTTACCTGCGCGTTCGGCGGTCAATATTCCGGGCCTCAACGCAAATGTGATGGAAAAGCTACGCCCTTATCTCAAATTGGCGGAAACACTGGGCAATATGGTTGGCCAGTTAGCTGGTGGCCGAATTGAAAAGCTGAATGTGACGCTTCAAGGAGATTTGGCAGAAAATGAGACAAAACCTCTGGTTGTTGCGGCATTAAAAGGGTTGCTTTCTCCGGCGTTGCGGGAGCGGGTTAACTACGTTAATGCGGAAATTGAGGCAAAGGAACGTGGTATTCGTGTTATTGAGACGCGCGATGAATCAATTCGAGATTATACGTCGGCGATTCATCTTGAGGCAACGGGTTCTGATGGGGCGCATTCTGTGAATGGTGCTTTGTTAAGTCATGGTGAAATTCGGGTTACGAATATCAATGGCTTCCCGGTTAATGTACCGCCGACGGGTCAGATGTTGTTTACGGTGCACCGTGATGTGCCGGGTATTATTGGCAAAATTGGCTCTTTGCTAGGCAGTTTTAATGTGAATATCGCTAGTATGCAGGTGGGCCGTAAGATTGTCCGTGGTGATGCGGTGATGGTGTTGAGTCTTGATGATCCTTTACCGGAAGGTGTGCTCAGCGAGATTACAAAAGTTACCGGAATTCGCGATGCTTACACGGTTAAGTTGTAGTGTGAATCAAAGCAAGTAGGGGTGGTTGTCTGGCGATCGCCACCTCTAAGCCAAAGGGGGCAAATAGGACATGGCGACGACTTGGTGGGAATTACAGATTTTATGTGAGCCAAATTTAGAGGAGTCAATCTTTTGGCGGCTAGATGATTTTGGCTGCCGGGGTATGGCTTCTGAAAAAAAAGGCAAATCCTCCCGAATCCATGCTTATAGTCCCCAGGCGGAATTTGATTATTTAGATCTCGCTGCGTTGGGCCTGCTGCTCCGCCAAGATGCCATCATGATGGGTCTGCCGCGACCAATTATGAAGTGGAATATGCTCGATGATGAAGATTGGTCGAGTAGCTGGAAAAGCCACTGGCAACCGCAAGAGATCGGCGATCGCCTACTTGTTTGCCCAGAGTGGTTAGAACCACCAGAAAATTCTGACCGGATCGTCCTCCGCCTTGATCCCGGTGCCGCCTTTGGGACTGGCACTCACCAAACTACTCAGCTTTGCCTTGAAGCCTTAGAAATGCGTTTAGGCTACAAACCCGAAGAACAAGTCATTGCAGACATTGGCTGTGGCTCTGGCATTCTATCCATCGGCGCGTTGCTCCTCGGCGCACAGCAAGCCTTTGGCGTTGACACAGATATTTTGGCCATTGAAGCTTCCGCTAGCAATCGTGATAAAAATGGCATTGAGCCAGAGAAATTTCAAGTCAAAAAAGGCAGCCTCCAAAAGCTAAACACAATGTATGACGAGGGTTTTGACGGTATTGTCTGTAATATTCTCGCCGAAATTATCATTGATCTGATCCCGCAAATGTCGGCGATCGTCAAACCCACCTCATGGGGCATCCTGAGCGGCATTTTGATCGAACAAATTAAACCCATCGCCGACACCCTCGAAGAACACGGTTGGGTGATTGCAGCCCTCTGGAAAAAAGACCAATGGTGTTGCTTTAATATTCGTCGTGCCCCCGAAAACTATTAGAATTTAGCGTCAGTCGTCTTAACAAAATGCCACATTTTACCCAGCTCAGATTCTGAAAATGCGTTAATAATAGTTAACATCTGACCCGCTACAAAGACGACACTGCATGAGCGACAATTCTTCCCTCCCTCCCATTTCCCGACGTACAGCTTTAAAGGTTCTTGGAGTGGGAGCCGCCGGATCGATGGTAGGGTATTCGCGCTTTGCCAAACCCCAGCCCACTGTTCACCAACAAGACACACTAGATTTACCGAAATATCTCAATAACGGCAAAAAAGTGGTCGTTGTCGGTGCTGGACTTGCTGGACTCGCCTCTGCTTACGAACTGAGCCAGCGAGGTTTTCAAGTCACTCTTCTCGAAAAAGCGCCCCAGCTCGGCGGTAAAGTTGCCAGTTGGAAGATTAATGTTGGTGAAGACGAGTTCATGATGGAACACGGTTTCCATGGCTTTTTCCCGCAGTATTACAACCTGAAAAGTTTGGTGGGCGAACTCAGCATCAATGACAATTTTCAATCCTTAGATTTTTATTCCCTCGTTTTCAAAGATCCTGACGCTTATTTACCCGAAGTTTTTCGGCCAACAAACACTGCTTTTCCTTGGAACATTGTTGATCTCGCCATTTCTTCGCCGAATCGCTTCCGTTGGGGGATCAATCTGACGAAGGTTAAACATCTCGAAGTTTTCCATGCGATTTCTGGTTTTAAGATTCCGAAAACTTACGATCATTATGATGCGATCGCCGTGTCTGATTGGGTGACGAAAGATTTCCCCAAAGGCCTGTACGATTTATACTTTTTGCCCTTTGCCAAGTCCAGTTTGAATGCGCCAGATACCCTCAGTGCCGGCGAATTACTGCAATTTTTCCACTTCTATTTCTTTGGAAATCCAGAGGGACTCGCCTTTAATGGCACAGTGGACGATATGGGAACTAGCCTTGTAAACCCGATTGCCGCCGCAATTAAAGCGAATGGGGGCCAAATTTTAACTGACGTCTCGGTCAGTGAAATTCAGTGTGCTGATGGTGAAATTCAATCTTTGACCTACCAGCAGGGTGACGAGCAAACAGACATTCCATTCTGGGTCAAGGAAAATGCACTTATTTCTGACGACAATCTCGATTACTACGGCGCAGGGGATACGATGTATGCGGTAAATCCAGATACTGATGAAGGAGTGACGCTGACTTGCACACACCAAGGTTGTACGGTGGGTCGCCAGCCGGATGGGTCTTTCCTCTGTCCTTGTCATGGGGCGCGATATGATGCGGATGGCAAGCGTCTCAGCGGCCCTGCGGAGCGGGATTTAGCGAAGTTTACAGTTGAGGACAAGAAAGAAGGAGAGGTGCAGCTTGTCGCGACTAATCCTAGCTCGGATCTGCAATCAGACACTTTGGCAGCGGATTATTTTGTGATTGCGGCGGATGTGCCGGGTACGCGCCATCTGTTTACGCGCATGGTCGGCGATGTCCATGCGGAAGCGACACGCAAGGTGGAAAAATTAACTGTATCTGATCCCTTTGCGGTGGGACGGTTTTGGTTTGACCGTGATTTTGAATGGGAACATAGTTGGTTTACGTCTTTGTCTGGTTACTCGTTGACGGATAGTATTACGCTTTACCATCGCATCCAAAATCAGTTTAAGGAATGGTCTGCGCGCACTGGAGGCAGTGTGATCGAGCTGCATTCTTACTGCTACAAAGAGAAAGATTTTCCGACTCAAGCGGCGTTGCTAGAAACGTTTGAAAATGAATTGTACGAAGTTGTGCCGGAGCTAAAAGGGGCGGCTGTTTTGCATCGTCAGTTGGTCAATCAAAAGAACTTTTCTGGGTATCCGCCGAATAGTTATGGCGATCGCCCGGTGAGTCAGAGCGAAATTACCAACCTAATGTATGCAGGCGATTGGGTGAAAATGCCGTTTCCTTGTGGCTTAATGGAGCGAGCCATTACCAGCGGTTTATTGGCAGCGAATACCATCATCAAAAAAGAAGGTTTAGCCCGTCGGCCGATTCTTTCGGTAAATCCAGAAGGAGTATTTAAGATCTAATCTTTTTGGTCGTCTGGTGCTTGTTTTAGTTTGGCGATCGCCCCCGCAAAACCCATCACAACAAGCACATTCGAAATAGTCAAAAAAGACTCTGCACTACCATGGAGCCAGTCGATATTTGCCAGCTCCTCGCCATACTGAATCTTGGCGTAAATGCCTGCTGGGATCGTAATCGCCACAAACACTAGCAGCACATAGAAACCAATCAACGCTAGCTTCGGCGTTTTACCTGACTGCGTGAGAAACCAGAGAAAGCCGAGATAGGGAAACAAAGATACGGCAAACAACGTTTCTTTTGAGAGCATAATTTTGCATTTCAATTATTTGTTTATTCTGTACGCTTTATCTTGTGCGCTTGAGGTCATCAACACGACGGCTGAACAAATCTGTAAACAAAGTGTATACTCGCCGATCCTCGCGAATTTTAATATTCACATTAACAGACATCCCCGATTGGAGCGGCAGATCCCGCAGAGTTTGTTGATCTAAGGCAACGCGAATCGGAAACCGAGCATAAGGATAAATTTCATCCGGTGGCAATGCATCAGAACCGATGTCAATAATTTCTCCCTCAATATCACCGTACTGATTAAAGGCATAGGTATCGATACGAACAGCTGTTTCCAATACTTCACCACCTGCCGAGGCTTCTTCATAGCGCTGCCGCACAAAACCGATGTCGCGATTTGTGACAAAAACTTCGGCGATCAAAACATCATCAGGCACAATTTTTAGCAAAGGCTCAGCTTGCCCACGCGGCACAAAACCGGGACTTGCTTGCAAGTCAAATACTGTGCCCTTAATCGGTGAGATTACTTCTTGATATTCTAGTGTTTCTTCAGTTTGAGCAAGTTGCCCTTCAATTTCTGATAAGCGTTTACTATTCTCGACAATCACTTTATTGAGCTGACTATCTACAGTGGCAAGGCGTTGAGCCACATCATCTAATTGTTCTCGTAACGTGCGCTCGGCGAGGGATTCGGTATTTAGCTCTTCTGCTCTGGCCTGACGAAAATCGAGTTGTAGGCGTTCTCTTTCTTTGATACGCTGGCTGATTTCTGCAAGGCGACTGTCTACGCGCTGTTGTTGTTGCTCAAATTCGATCCTACCGTTGGCGCGCTGCTCGATCAGCCGTTCTGTACGATCGTTAACCTGCTGCTGTTGCCGTTCTAGCTGTAACGCGGCGATCGCCCCGTCTCCGACAAGAGGACTAATTGTATCTCGAATATCTTCTTCGATTTGGAGGCTTTTTTTTGCCTGTGCAAGTAATGCTTCGTTACGATTTTGAATATCTTCTAATACAGCGCGGTCTGTTCTCAGCTGATCTCGCAAGTCGGCTAATTGAATGTCATTTTGCTCAGTGAGGCGTTGTAATTGGTCGGCTTCTAATCCGGCAGCAGCAATTCTAGAGCTATATTCTCGACGAGAGGCGGCTAAGCGTGCGGACTGGCTGCCGTTGAGGGCAACTCTGCCTTCTCCTAACTGAGAGCGAATGACTTGGGTTTCGCTAACAAGGCTCAGGCGATTACGGGCAAGGGCGGCAACTTCAGGCGCAACAAACATTTGATCAATTTGACTTTGCAGCGTACGAATATCAGCTTGGTCGTTGAGGATGGCGCGATAAAGGCGATTTTCTTCCATCAGTGAGCTTTTAATTTGAAGTAGTGATGTTTTGTTTGCTTCTGCGGTATCGGAATCAAAGGTCAGTAAAGTGTCACCTTTTTCAACGCGATCGCCATCTTTTACTTCTACTTCTTTAACTACACCATTAACCGGAGCTTGGATTTCTTTGACTGCACCTTCTGGCTGTAGCTGGCCTGTGCCGGTGATCACCTGTTCGATGCGGGCAAAATAGGCCCAAGAGCAAAAAGCGCCAGTCAAAATCAAAATGACCCAAATGACAGCGCGCGAGAGGGTAGGTGACTGGCGCAGAACAACGGGCTTATCGAATGTCGCTTCGCTATTGTCAGGTAGGTTCGGAGCTGTGCCGTTCTGGGTTCCGTTGGTGTTGGCGGGAGATTGGGTCATGGTGTTGGCG
>JBARRZ010000112.1:0-4440 GCA_049644465.1 Limnothrix sp. | reverse complement strand
GCCTCTGGTGGTAAAGTTGCAAGATCATTACAAATAATGTGATTACCTTGGCTTAATTGAGTGAACCACCAGCTCCCTGCAATCTCTTCGAACTTCTCAAAATACTGGCTAATACTTGTGCTTTTCGTAGTATCAAACCACTCATTAGTGACAAGAGAGCCTCTTTCTGGATTATTGTGGCAAATTAAAAAAGCGCGATTCGCCTGCATCACCGTGCCAAGCTGTTGCAAAATACTATTAAAAGCCGTATTTTCTCCTTTTAGAAGTGTTTGAGAAATCTGGATAACTGTTGTTTGAATCGAACGAGTACGCGATTGTTGGGCTTCTGCTTTTTTACGATCGCTGATATCAAGCAAGATACCATCCCAAACCCATTTTTCTTTAGCTAATTGATCTGAGTTTGTTGCTTCAGATGTACCTCTCAGCCACTTTATTTTGCCTGTTTGAGGTGAAATCGTTCGCCATTCGTACTGCCAATCCGTATTATGTTGAATTGCAGCATCAATAGATGCGAATAAGCCTTCTGCATCATCTGGATAAGTAGTATCAAAAACAAGATTAGAATTTGCTAGAATTTCTGCAGGTGAGTATCCAAAAAGTTCTTCGCAGTATTGGCTCACTTGAGTAAAGGCATATTCACCATTATCAGTACGCAGAAATTGATAAATCATTCCGGGTACATTATTGGTTAGTTTTTGCAACCGCTGAATAGAGAGGTCTAAATACTTTTTAGTTTGCTGCTGTTCTGTGATGTCTAATCCCATTCCGAAAAGATATTCTTGATCAACAGTGAATGTTGATTTTGTCGTCCAAAGGGAATGTTTCTCTCCTTGGGGATTTGTTATTATTTCTTCGATCGGCTCTATTAGTTCCCCTGCACGAGTTGTAAGATCTTGAACTCGAAAAATATCAGCTTGGGCTGAAGGGAACAGCTCGTAGTCTGTTTTCCCTAGGATTGCTTGCTCGGATAGCCCTAAAAGCCGGTTATTAGCAGCATTGGAATAGATGTAACGATAGTCTTGATCTTTGATGTATAGCGGACAGGCGATCGCCTCAAGAATCTCTTCAGTAAACTGTTGAGCCTGCGCCACTTCCTGTTCCTTCGCCGCCACGGCTTGCCGTAAATTTTCCTGCTCCGTGATATCTAGCCAAGAGCCTAAAATAACGGCTTCGCCATCATGCTCTAAGGTACGGAAGTCATCTTGAATCCAGCAATAGTGTCCTTCTTTATGTCGTAATCGGTAGCGTAATGACTGGCGATCGCCGATCTGTGTTGCCTTAAAAGTTGCAGTAATAGTCGCTTGATCTTCTGGATGAATGCAATTGAACCAAAATGCTCGATTTTCTAAAAGTTCGTGGGGCTGATATCCCGTAATTTTAGTGATGTTTTCACTCACAAAAGTATAAGCACAACATTCTTGCTTGAGCTCATAAGCGGCAACTGAGCTTGCCTTCAAGCAAAGATTGAGAATGTGTGCAGGAGAATGCGACGAAACTTGGTTCGTGATAAACACCATATTTTGGATGAGGCAAGTCGGCGGCAATAGAGAACTGACCACATCGTAAGTCTGTGTTTCGAAACAATCTGTGATCTACCAACGTATTTTGCAAAAGAAATCTATGTTTTTTCTAAAGAAAATGATCACTAAAATTTGGCTAATTTGTATTTGTTCGCCAGGGTCAGCATCACACAAGTTGAGGTTGCAGTTCTAAAACTGCTTGACGTGCCCATGTATCGGCGTGGAGAATGTCTTCAAGATTTGGGCTGGTGTTGTTGTCGGCTTGGTGGCGATCGCAGACTTTTTCAATCACGCGGGGAATATCGAGGAACTGAATCTTTTCTTCAAGGAATAATGCCACCGCTTGCTCGTTCGCCGCATTCAGTACCGCAGGCATCGAACCACCCGCCCGTCCAGCCGCATAGGCGAGATTCATACAAGGATATTTCGCATGGTCTGGTTCTCTAAACGTCAAATCACCCGCTTTTACGAGGTCAAATTTTTCCCAGTTTGTATAGATGCGTTCTGGGTAAGACAGAGCATAAAGCAACGGTAACCGCATATCCGGCCAGCCGAGTTGCGCCAACACAGAAGTATCTTGCACTTCGATCAGCGAGTGAATAATGCTCTGGGGATGCACCACAATCTCGATATCGTCGTAATCTTTGCCAAATAAATAATGGGCTTCGATCACTTCCAAACCTTTATTCATCAAGGTTGCTGAGTCAATCGTGATTTTTTGCCCCATCGACCAGTTGGGATGTTTGAGGGCATCTTTGACGGTCACGGAAGCGAGTTTTTCAACGGGCAAATCTCGGAATGCGCCGCCCGATGCGGTGAGAATAATGCGTCTCAGGCCACCTTCTGGAACCCCTTGCAGACATTGAAAAATGGCGGAATGTTCGGAGTCGGCGGGTAATAATTTGACGCCATGTTTTTCGATCAAGGGCAACACCACAGGGCCACCGGCAATCAGGGTTTCTTTGTTCGCGAGGGCAATATCTTTACCCGCTTCAATGGCGGCGATCGTTGGTAACAGCCCTGCACAGCCAACAATGCCAGTGACTACGCTTTCGGCATCACCATACCGAGCAATTTCAACGATGGCTTGTTTGCCCGCAATAATCTGGGGTTTATCGGGCAGATCTTTTAATAATGCTTTGAGTTCGGGTAAGAGGCTTTCATCATGGGTGGCGACAATCTCTGGTTTAAACTCAGCAACCTGTTCGGCCAGCAACTTGATATTGCGACCCGCTGCCATCCCGACCACGCGGAATCTTTCGGGATGCGATCGCACAATATCGAGGGTTTGTGTGCCGATAGAACCCGTGGAACCCAGAATAGAGATTGCTTTGGCGCTTGTCATGATCGTTACCGATTAACCCGTTTATTGCCCCCAATCATCTCATTAACCGGGGATTTTTGTCAGTGATCGAGAATCCTCACCGAGAGAACTAAGCGACTGGTTTTTGCCAAATAGTCAACAAAACGCCGAACATTAAATAGTGATGTGCCACGGTGTTGAGACCAACTTTGTTGCCCATGGTCGTCCGTTCATCGCGAGAATAAAAACGTAAGCCGCCGGGTGAAAACGGAAAACTGCCACCTTGCAATAATTCGCCTTTGCCGTAGTCAGCCAGATAAAATTTGCCGCCGGGTTTCAAGACTCGTTGGACTTCTGCGAGCACTGTTTCGGGATTGGGATAGTGCAAAAAACTGATGGTATTAAAAGCAGCATCAAAAGTATTATCGGCAAAGGGTTGGGCTTCTGCATTCCCTAGGGTAAAACGAAGGCGATCGCCGTGAATATTTTTAGTTTGGGCTTGGGTAATCATTGCGGGGGAGAGATCCAAACCTGACCCTGTGAGCTGCGGATAAAGTTTGCCGAGACGTTTAAATAATTTGCCAGTGCCGCAACCGAGATCCAACACATGACCAGCCGCCGGAAAATCAGCGTAGGTCAGCATCCGTTTGTGCACAGCTTGATAAAACGGTGTCGTCAAAATGATGTCGTAGTTGGGCGCCCAACGGTCAAAAAATCCCTGTTTACGGTCAAAAAAAGTATTGCTCATGGCTACGGCTTTGGGGTTCGTGGGGTGGTCACTATTGAAGAGACTGTATAGTCAGAAATGATTCGAGTTTTTACTATTGTGGCGAATTTCCGCGCGGGCAAGCAAATGATGATGGCTTCTTTAAAATCACGGCAACTTTATTCGGCGATCGCCTTAGGATTTCTGACAATCGGTTTTTTACCCCAAGCCAGTTTTGCCCAACCAACCATCAATCAAGCAGCGAATCAATGTGATCTCAGTGGGGCGATCGCCGCCATTACAAACCGTCCAGAACATCAAAAAGCCCATTGGGGCATTGCCGTACAAGATGTTGCCTCAGACCAAATTATTTATCAAAACAACGCCGATAAATTTTTTGTTCCAGCCTCAAATCTCAAACTTTTAACAACGGCGATCGCCTTAGAAACATTGGGCAAAGATTACCGATTTCAAACGGAAATATATACCATCGGTGATGCACCCCAACTTGATGCACTTATTCTCAAAGGTAGCGGCCAGCCAACCCTAACATCAGCCCTGATTGAAACCGCTTTAGAACAGTTGAAAGCGAATGGTGTCACTAACATTAAAGAAGTCATTATTGATGATAGTTATTTCACCGAATTAGCCGTCAATCCTACATGGGAATGGTCTGATTTGCCCGCTTATTATGCTGTCCCAGTGAATAGTTTTATCCTCGATCAAAACGTTGTGACACTCACTTTATTACCCGCTGAAATTGGTCAACCCGCTGAAGTGAAATGGTCTGATAACATTGCGGCAAGTCAGTGGGAACTAGACAATCAATTGATTACAGCGGCGGCAGAAACACCTTATCAGGGCAGACTTTCGCAGCAATATGGCACAACGAAATTGCAGCTAAAAGGTCA
>JBARRZ010000111.1:0-2535 GCA_049644465.1 Limnothrix sp. | reverse complement strand
TCACCATTCGGGTCGGCTCGAAAAAGGTTTTTGATGGGACAGTCAATGGGGATGGCAAGCGCACACCGTTAACTCAAATGCAGGCTAAAACGCTCAGTGAGGCATTTTCACCTCAGGAGAATTCTGGTTCTGTGCGGGTAATTGACAAGCAAAATCAGGTTTTGTTCAAAAGCAAAGGGGGACAAATTCTCAAGAATGATTTAGCTCTGCTTCAGTCCAATACTGAGGGACAAAATGCTGATTCTCCAGTCAGTTCTGAAGCGGTTCCGGCTCAAGCTCTACCTTTGGACACAATCAAACCTGCTGTATCTGTAGAGGAAAAAGATACGGTTCAGACTTTCTCGATGGAGCAGTTTGAGGCGTTACAAACTCAGCTTAATTTGACGAATGAAAAGGTCACTGAACTACAAACAAGACTGGATACTTTGACGCAAGAAAAAACATTAAATCCGGTTCCAGTACAAACTCCAAATCAGCGTTTAGGGCAATGGTTTAATCAGCAGCGCAATCTGGTTGCGGATAAGTTGCGGGGTTTGGCGAATCAGATCTCTGTGACGGCTTCTGAGAAGTTGGCACAAACTCAGGGTCAGGTGCAAGAACAGCTCCATCAAACTCTGAGTCAAACGGGTCAACAGGCGGCGGAAGTTTTCATGAATAAGTTTGTGGAACCAGCGGTCAAGGTGGTGGTCAGTCAGATGGAGAAAATCGGTGAGGTTGATCTTGCGGCGGATGGAACCAAAACTTTTCAGACGAAGGCGATCGCCTGGAGTGTTGCGCCGGATGGTGGGGTGAGTTTGACTCGTAAGGCTGACAATCAGGCAATTACGCCCACTTCCGCGACTCCCAAGGAAATGGGGGTCATCAAGGATTTTGTGATGAAGGCAAATCAAAATTATGGGTTATCTCAAACGCCCTCACAGCAGGCTATGCAAGCTCCCCAGCAGGAAACTACTCAGCATAAACACATTCAGAAGGCTTAATCATGCAGGCGATCTCCCTCATCTATTTTGCCCAGCAACTGATCTCGTTTGTGGGAGTTGTCCTGTATCGAGGGCGTTGGGTTTGGCTCTGCCTGCTGGTCATCGAAGGAACGGGTAGTTTTGTCCTCAATCGTTCCTTCGTGCGGATGGCTTTTGGGACATCTCCTCCGCTTGAATGTCTGCACCAACGCTAGATTTTATTTTTTTTGACATCCTTTGGGATGTTATTTTTTTAGGACTATCATTTGATAGCGTATATGCTATCGTTAGGGCATGGTTCCCCGCATCGTTCTGGATACAAATATCTTTGTGAGTGCTTTAATCAGTGCTTCTGGTTTGAGTCTAGAGTTGCTTCGCCGCTGTCTTCAAGGTCAATGCCTACCACTCATGGGCAATGCTTTGTTTAGTGAGTATGAATCGGTAATTTACCGCGAAGATGTGCTCTCTCGATGTCCTCTTTCTCCTGATGAGATTCAGGCGTTATTGGCATCATTAATAGAAGTTTGTCAGTGGGTTTCTATTTACTATCTCTGGCGACCTAATCTGCGGGATGAAGGGGATAATCATTTGCTTGAATTGGCGATCGCCGGGAATGCCCAAGCCATTATTACTGGTAATACCAAAGATTTTCAGCAAGCTAATTTATTGTTTCCTAATTTATTGATTCTTACACCTGAAATGTTTATACGGAGGTTACAAGATGGCAACATTAACAATTCGTCTTCCTGATGATAAACACTCTCGTCTCAAGGAATTAGCGAAGGCAAGGGGCATTAGCTTGAATAAGTTGATGGAAGAATTTTCTAATATTGCTCTCGCTGAATTTGATGCCCATACTCGCTTTAAAGTGCTAGCTGCAATGGGTAGTAAAGCTCAGGGTTTGGCTTTGTTAGATAAGCTTGATCAGCATTTTTCACAATCTTAAAGTCGGCGTTACTGAACTCGAAATTATCTTTACCTCTTTGAGACTACCGAATAATGAAAAAAAAACAGACTTGGCTGCTCATTGGGTTGATGCTTAGTTTTGGGCAAAGTCCGGCGATCGCCCAAGCAACTAAAGAGCATTTGGTAGTCGAAAGTTTAAGGGCACGGCTCGGTTCGGTACCATTAAAAACTGGACAGAGGTTAGCGGGTGAAAATGAGCTAAGAATTTTGTCTGGTGGCAAGGTTGTTGTGATGTGTCTTAATGGTGCGGAAGTCGTGTTTACAGCCTCAGCGAAAGTATCGAGTAAATGTCCCAGTACGCGAATGACAATAACAAAAAGGCGATCGCTCATTGAGATAATTGGGGATGCGCTTTTGGGAAGGTCTAGTCTCGAAGGTTCGCGGTCTGGATTGGCGGATCTTCCCTATGTACTGAGTCCGCGTAAAAGTATGATTCTCACGACTCGCCCAGAGATTCGCTGGAATCGGGTTGCTGGAGCAGAATCTTATGTCATAACGCTTAGTCATCCAGAGCTTGAGACGATTACTTGGGAGAAAACATCAGCCGAGTTGAATTTTCAATATCCGTTAGAGCTGCCTGCGTTAGTGCCGGGTGAGCAATATACAGTCA
>JBARRZ010000110.1:0-18835 GCA_049644465.1 Limnothrix sp. | reverse complement strand
TAGTAGTTCCTAGGTCAATACCGACGACTTTTCCCATAATAGTTTGGCTCCAATAATGAGCGATTTATATAGACAAATTACGTTATAAATTCAAACAGTACTCTGTGTGGTTGAGTGTGTTTGTTTCGATATATCTATAGTGCGTTGTAATCTATTGATCCTAGTAGTGTAGGTTCCCGAACCTGTGGGGGCGGTTTGGGTGGAGTGCTGTTTTTAGTTGATTCGTTTTGTTATTTTTTAGGGCTTTCAGAATTTAGTGTGATCTTTTTGTTTGGCTGGTTCGTAAGTCAAAAGCGATCGCCAACCTTGGGATAAATAATCCGCTGTGGGGCGATCGCCTTTAATCAAAATATTAGAGAGGTAGAACTGTTAAGTTGTGAATCAGAAATTATGCGTTCTCTTCAGTTTCATTCTTCTTGCGGGATGCAGCACCGAACATACCCAAAATGGCAGGGAGAATAGCCGCAGGTGTCGGAACATCAGTCGTGTCATCGGAGGACTCATAATGGCCAGCAACGATATCGTTGTTGCATTCTATCGCCAAGTGATACAGAGCTTTACCTGTAGGTAGTAAACCTTTATCAAACGTGAACGCGATTAGCTCAGAACCAACGTTTCCGAAGAAATCAAAGTCTAAACCGATACTGTTTAGGTCAGTCAGAAATTCAATGTCGCCCACTTTCGTGCCGGAGCTAATCGAGTTCAATGGAGACGTAGTTAGATCAAAGTAGGAATCGTCATAGGCTAAATCACCAATTGTGGGGGTTACATTTTTGCCTCGGACATAGTTATTGTATTTATTCAATGAACTCCAGCCATCGTTAGAGCCACCAACAGAGACTGCATCAACATTGCTATAAACACCTTGGGAGACCCCAGAATCATTGTTTGGTGCAAAGCGAATACCGAATAGCTCACCGTTAGCTTCGTCTAAACTTTCGCCAGTGAAATTGATCAAGACATCGCCAAAATCAACTCTCTTATCGGCAGCTTTCTGCCATTCCACGCCATTTTCAAGGTCAACATTGGAGTTGATTGCGAAGACAACTTTCTCCCCGACGATTTTGTAGGCTGAACCGTAAATTTCGAATAAACCACTACCATTTCTTTTAAAGGTTGTGGAATCGTTCTTGGCATCTATCGAATAATTCCAGCCATTATGGACTTGAAAGGCATCTGCTGGTTTTACGTCAGCGAGCAAACTTCCTGCAACAGTTCCCGCAGCAATTAACCCCAAACCAATTATCTTTTTCGTTCTCATTTTCTTTCGACTCTCAAAATTATTTATATGACTGTTTTTGGTAGCAGGACAACCCGATTCATGTCTGATATGCCAACACTATAATTGTCTGAAAACTCCGCCACACCAGCAATTAAGCGTAGCTTTTTTGAGAGTTTATACAAGCTTTAAGTTGCGACCACAGAAACAGAATAATCAGTTGAATTCCTTTACAAACTGTCAGTATAAACACGTAATGAAGCGCTTATTTTGTGTTTGTACTTGTCTGGTTAACTTGAGATTGATAAACGTTTTCGACGGAATTTGTGAACTGAGATTGAGGATTTAAGGAGAGGTCTGGCCTGCGATCGCCTCTTTTCCTTACTTACTGTGTGAACAAAGCTGATGTCTGTTAGCTGCTGACTGCTTGAATGCCGTGGCAAGAAATTTGAGTCACCCAGAGATCTAAATCGGGATCGTTTAATTCATTGGCAACTGTAGTTTTGAGTTGGTTTGCTTGTTCGACTGAAGTGCAAAGGGCAAAGACGCTTGGCCCGGAACCGGACATCATGGTGCCGATCGCCCCGGCTGTGGTGAAGGCATTTTTTAGGGCTTGGACTTGGGGAAATTCGGGCAAGACAATTTTTTCGAGATCGTTGTGCATTTCTGTGGCGATCGCCTGAATATCTTTTTCTTGAACTGCTTTAATCAAACCACCGGAATGAATCTGCGTCATACGGCTTTGCTGGCTGGCGTCGTCGCGCAGGTATCCGGCTTCAAACTGGGCGCGGTAGGTCTGGTAGGCCCACGGGGTAGAAACGGCGATGTTGCGATATTTGGCGAGAACAATCGGGATGCCGTTGAGATCGGGGAGAGGATCGAGCATTTCGCCGCGTCCGGTGGCGATCGCCGTGCCACCACTGATACAAAAAGGCACATCCGAGCCGAGCTGAGCCGCTAATTCGCGTAGGTCTGGCTGAGTTAAGCCGAGTTGCCAAAGCAAATTTAAGCCCACCAAAACAGCCGCGCCATTGGTAGAACCCCCAGCTAAACCGGCAGCAACGGGAATATTTTTCTCGATCGTAATATCGACGCCACCTAACTTTTCGTAGGTTGTCGCGAAACGGGTCATCATTAATTGCGCAGCGCGGTAAGCAATATTGCTCTCATCGAGGGGAACTTGGGGATGTTTGCAATAAAGATTGATGTCGCCACTACGATTAGACCGCACCTCAAGGCGATCGCAGAGCGCAATACTTTGCAGCACCATCACCAGCTCATGAAATCCATCCGGGCGATCGCCGAGAATTTCCAGATAGAGATTAATTTTCGCGGGCGCAGTCAACAAATAACCAGACATCACACAGTACCGAGCAATAGACCGTTTTTATTATCCGTTTTCCCCCTGCTTTTGGGAAACAAATGGCACATAACAGAGCGCCGCACTCCGGATCATTTATCAAGATTTTTGAGCCGACTTTGTGCAATTGGACAACGTCGTTTTTGCTGAAAATTTGCGCTTCATATTTCTTTAAAGATGCGGCCAAATTCCCTTGTCTAACCAAGTTTCACGCATTTCACAGTAGCATAGGGAAAGGAGTTTTTTTAAGCGGAGGGGCGACAAATGCAGAAGCCAATTTTGATCGGTGGTCTCGGTTTGTCTTTGGGCTTGGCATTATTAGGACGGTGGCACGCGAGTGTTTTTGACCTTGGCGAATATATTTTCTGGGGGGCGATCGCCGTCGGTGGTTTAGCACTCTGGAAACAACAGCAGCCCAGCCTTAAGCTAGACGACCCAACGATTCCATTGCAAAAAAAAGACATCGATGGCGAAATTTCCCTTGCCCAACAATGGCTTGAAGCACTTAAAAAAGAAGCCCCCGACCAAACCTTCTCAACCTTTACAGAAACCCTTGCCAGTCTCAAAAATCAATTTGGACGTACCGACCTTACCACCGTTGTCACCGGAGGGCGAGGTACAGGCAAAAGCACTGTCATTAAACAGCTTCAGACCGCGAATCTTGATTGTGAATTAGCTGAAACTCGCCCGTTATTTACTGATCTCACCAGCTATGACCAAACTGCCCAGCAACAGGTTTTCGCCGCCGATGTGGTGATCTTCCTAGTCAATGGCGATTTGATGGCTTCCCAGTGGACGACGCTCAAACATTGGCTTCAAGCGCGACAGAAACTCATTATTGCTTTTAATAAACAAGACCAATATCCGCCTGAACAGCGCGAACTTATTCTCGAACAGCTCCGTAGGCACGTTTATCCAGCCATTCCTTCAACGGATGTTGTCGCTATTACTGCGGCTCCTCAACCCACTAAGGTTAAGCAGATTCAAGCAGATGGCACAGCAACAGAATATTTAGAACAGCCCAAACCCCAGCTCGAAGCACTCCAGCTTTATCTGCAGACACTTTTTGCTAGCGACGAAACAAAGCAGCAACTGGTCTGGTCAACCATTTGGCGCACGGCTCGTCTGGTACAGCATGAAACGAAGCAACAGCTGAATACGCTGCGGCGTCAACGAGCGATGCCCATTCTTGAAAAGTATCAGTGGGTAGCGGCTGGGGCTACATTTGCGAATCCTGTGGCGGCGCTAGATCTTCTCGCAACGGCTGCGGTAACGGGACAAATGATTATGGATGTTGGGGAAATTTATCAACAAAAAATTTCTCTTGCTCAGGCTCAGGCGATCGCCACGGCTATTGGCAAACAAATGATCCAGCTCGGCCTCGTTGAACTCTCTACCCAAGCGGTTGGCGGCATCCTCAAAACCAACGCAATCACCTACGTTGCAGGCGGCGCAGTACAAGGCGTTAGCGCGGCATACCTCACCCACATTGCTGGGTTGAGCTTGATTCAATACTTCCAAGAACAAGATCCCCAAGCGCCAACAGAGAGCCTCAATTTCGACAAACTCGGACGCATCCTAAAAGGCGTTTTTGAAAATAATCGGCGATCGCAATTCTTTGCGTCTTTTACTAAAAGCACGCTAAATCGGTTAGCACCACAAACGATTCGTTAAAATCGTCCAATAGAAAAAATCATAAACATCATGGATATAGAACTCGAAAGCTTAGAGACATCGGTCGAAAATCTTTTATCCGTCGCCAAAAATCACCTAGAGGAAAGAAAGCTCCAAGAACAGCGGGATAAACAGTACGAAAATATTGTTAAACAGCGAGAAAGCAAGCTCAATCCGCTGCTAAAAAAAGTGCAGGAAATGATCAGCACCTACAAAGCACAGGGCTATCATAATGCAGAAATAATCAGTCAACTTCAAGAAAAAGCAGACGATATTCGCCGGGAAATAGCGGAAATACCGGAAAAAGCCGCAGAAATTGTTGATAGTCAACTAGTTCTACGAGAAGAAAGACTTTTAGAAGAGAAAGCGCGCGAAAAAGTCCAGCAATGGCAAATGCAGTTACGGGACGACCTGCGGGAAATGCTTCAAGAACAAAATGATTTTTTTAGTGCGACAGATTCGGCGATCGCCGTACGCAGTTACGTCGAAGATCTCAAAGAAATAGGCGCGCTTGAAGAAATGGTCGATACGTTGATTAGTCAGATTAATGCCCATAGCGAAGAAGGCCCCGTGGCTCGTTTGCGGGGAACCCATGAACAAACCCTAAACTTCATTTACAACAAAGCTCTCGAAAATCGCTCACGCACCGACCATCACCCCAATATTCAACCCAAATCCCATTACCGCAAGTCCGAACGCCGCCCCGAACTTTATGCCGAATTAGTAGGGAAAGTGTTGGTATTTGGTGGCCATGATCGGTTGCAGACAGCCGTTAAAAATCGTTTGCGCAGTTCCCGAGTCGAGCTGCAATGGTATAGCGAGCAAGACGGGTTACAGCTTTCGGGGCAAGGAGAAGCCCAAGTCAGTAATGCTGACTTGATTTTGATTATTACCGGTTATGCGAGCCACTCTATGACCGAACGCGCAATGGAAGCGTGCAAAAAAGCAGATCAAAAATACGAAATTATCAATACCACTGGTATGACACGGGTGATTGAGGCGATTGAAGCTGGACTAAAAACGCAGCAACTGGCTCAACTCTGGAATAAATAATTCTGAAATAAACAACTCTGGCATAAACAATTTGGATAAATAGCTTTTATGGCAATTCCTCCTAAGCTGCTGATTCAGACGGCACAATTTGTCTGGAAAACGATGTGGCAGACGATGATGGCGCAACTCGCTCCTAGTGATAATGCTGGGGAATTTCAGCGAGTAGAAAGTCAGTTTCGGGACAGCATTGGTTCTGCTAAATTTCCGGCTGCTCCTAATCGTTATCGGCTTTATATTGGTCTCACTTGTCCTTGGGCGCATCGTACGGCGATCGCCCGCGTGTTGAAAGGTTTAGAAGACGTAATCGATTTGAGCACTGCGTTTGCGGATGTGTCGGTGGGAGGCTGGCGTTTGGAAGCTGATCCGACGGGTTGCGACAGTCTAAAGGCACTTTATCAATTAGCAAAACCGGGTTATGGGGGACGTTGCTCTGTGCCCGTGTTGTGGGATTGCGAGACCAATTCGATTGTTAATAATGAAAGCTCCGAAATTATTGTGATGCTCAACGATCAGTTCAATGAGTATGCTCAATATTCGGATTTAGATCTTGATCCAGAAACGCTTCGGGAAGAGGGCGATCGCCTCAACGATCTCATTTACAACACCGTCAATAATGGCGTGTACCGCTGTGGTTTTGCCCGGAGCCAAGCCGCCTATGACCAAGCCGTCAACGAGCTTTTTGAGACTCTGGATTTGCTGGATGAAAGATTGGGCGATCGCCGCTATCTTTTGGGTGAGAGCATTACTCTCGCCGACGTCCGTTTGTTTACCACCCTGATTCGATTTGACTTGGTCTACCATGGACTCTTTAAGTGCGATCGCCGCCGCATCCGCGATTACGAAAATCTGTGGGGCTATCTGCGCGACATTTATCAACGCCCCGGCATCGCCGCCACCTGCCCACTCGACATCATCAAACAAGAATATTACAGCTCCCTCTTCCCGCTAAATCCCAGTGGCATTATTCCCACAGGCATCGACCTCAAGGCATTTCAAGAACCACCCCATCGAACTTAATTATTTTGCTTTGTTAGTCTTTTAATTTAACTAAACAGATGAATCTACAGAGTGCTGTCCCCCTAGCTCTGATAAGATTTTGAAGATTTAGTTTTAGGCAGTCTTGATGGCGAATTCTGAGCAATCAGTCCCGACAAAAATTCCGATTCAGCGAGAAGAATGGCGACCTGTTTTGATCATAGCTGGATTGTTTTTTGTTCTTTGCATGGCGCTAGTTTTGCATCGCCATTTCACGTTTTACTCCTCCTACGACCAAGGCATTTTCAATCAGGTCATGTGGAATGGAACCCACGGCCGATTTTTTCAAAGCACTCTGTCATCTCAGCTTTCGACCAACGTTGTCCATGCCGGAGAAGTGCCAGACGTTAGCTACCATCGCCTTGGGCAACACTTCACGCCCGCTTTGCTGTTATGGCTGCCGATTTACTATTTTTTTCCCCATGCAGTGACCCTCGCTGTCTTTTTGGTGACACTCATTTCTGCGGCAGGCTTAGTTTTGTATCTGCTAGCAAGAGAATATTTAGCGCCAAATCCCGCCCGCTGGATTTTGTATGGCTATTACGGTGCCAACGCTGTGATTGGCCCAACGCTGTGTAACTTTCATGATAATTTCCAGCTACCACTGTTTATGTTTACGCTACTGCTGGCGATGGAGAAACGCTGGTGGTGGCTTTTTGCGGCAATGTGTCCGTTGATTGTGCTAATCCGTGAAGACAGCGGCATTGTGCTGTTTGGGGTTGGAGCGTACATGATTTTGAGTCGGCGTTTCCCAAAAATTGGCGCGGCAGTTTGTGTTTTCAGCGTGGGCTATATTCTGGCTTTGACAAATTTGATTATGCCGATGTTTTCGGATGACGTCTCAAAGCGATTTATGTTGGAGCGATTCGGACAATATACCGATGCGACGGAAGCGTCCACCTTCGATATTTTGTTGGCAATGCTCTCGAATCCTGTGCTGTTAGTTAAAGAGTTAGTGACGCCTTTTGACCGCACAATTAGTTATTTAGCTGGTCAGTTTTTGCCGTTTGCTTTCGTGCCTGCTGTCGCGCCGAGTGCTTGGGCGATCGCCGGTTTTCCGTTGCTCAAACTACTCCTCGGTAAAGGCGTTTCTGTTTTGTCCATTAATATCCGGTATGCGATCGCCATCGTGCCCGGCATTTGTTACGGCACTATTCTGTGGTGGTCAGGCGAAGGTTTTAACAACTTTTTCAGCAAAGACAAACCCCGAAAACCTCGACAGATTAGCCCGTTTTTCAAAAAGTTTTGGATTACTTGCATTAGCCTTTCCATCATCTTTACCATCACTGCAAATCCTAACCGTACCCTATATTTTTTAATCCCAGATTCCGTACAGCCACTCGTTTATGTTTCGCCCGTAGAACAATGGCAACGTAGCGCGCAAATCCAAAATATCATTCACCAAATTCCCAAAGATGCCAGCGTCTCCAGCACCACATATATCATTCCTCACCTTTCTAGCCGCCGAGCAATCATTCGCCTACCAGATCTCAAATTCCGCAGCGATACCAGAAACATTGAAAAAGTAGATTACATCGTCGCTGACCTATGGCGACTTGTTCGTTACCAGCCCGCTTTTGATGATGATTGGAACCGCCTCAAAACATTTACTACCAAGATCAACCAAGTTCTCAAAAACGAAAGTTATGGCGTTACAGATTTCAACAATGGCGTTATTTTGCTCACGCGAGATACCCCTTCTGTACCCGCAGCAGCGGCAGCATGGCAAGACTATCTTCAATCCATACAACCGATTCTGGAGCAGAAGCCATCTTGAAAACGTTCAATAAAAATTCCCTAACCAATAACTTTGATTAGAGAATAGAAAAATATTTTTATGTTGCTCAAATAGCTCACTGAAAAACTGATATCGCGCAGCTATTGCTATCTAATAATTAATTAAGTCGCTGCTTCTTCCGTATCATTGCTCTCTTCCTCTTCCTCTTCAAATCCATCGTCATCCATTAGCTCAGAAATATCTTGATCATCAGACATTGCTGAAACAACTTCCTTTTTTTCGCGGAAGATAATGCGATCATTTTGCTCTAACCATTCTAGAAGAGAAACTTTTTGCTCTAGTGCAATCACTGAGGCGGGAGCATAACGCGGCTCTTGTCGTAGAGAGGGATTTTTCATTGTAAGTTTCAAAAATTCGGAAATTATCTTAAGACAATCGGAGTCTTACAGCTTAGCTGATCGATTGTAACAAACCGTCTTTAATTTTACTCTCGGCAGAATAACTTAATTCAGTACAACGTCAATTCTTTCGCCGGGTGTTGGTTCTAGGACACGGGTTTGGGATTGTTTCGCTTGTAACATAGCGGCAAAGTCTTTTACTGTGCCTTGGGGCTTCAGAAAATTCATTAAAATTCCTTCAAAATGCACGTCACCTCCGGCTGCTGTCGGTAAAATCACTTGAGGTTGTAGCCAGTCACAAACTTTTAATGCTGTTTTTTGACCTTTAATCACAGCACCGATTAGCGGGAGAGTGAGATTAATGAGTGGCGTAACGACGACGTCAATTGGGGCATACTGTTTCAGTTCGCTTGAGTGGTTACCATGAGGCTCGTAATACAGGGTTTCGCCTGTGCTGAGATCTTTGAGAATGTAACCGTTTTCTACGGTTGTCGCGCCGACTAGCGAGCCTTTGACTGCTCGAATTTCTAAGTTTTCTAGGGTCAGTACTTCGCCATGATTGAGACAATGAACGGTTTGATAGTCAAACTTTTTGGCGGCTTCTGCTGCGCTGGGAGAACCGACGACGGGCAGTTGTTTGTCTAGAAATTTGAGGGTTTCGGTATGGGCATGGTCTTCGAGACCTTGGGACAACAAAATTAGGTCAACATTCTCGGGCACGGTGCGATCTTTGGGGCGATCGCCTTTAAACAACCACGGTGCATCACCAAAGACAAGAGAACCAACCAACCAAGGATCTAAAAGAATATGCTGACCCGCCATTTCAATCAGCCAACTGTTGCTATCTAAATATGTAAGTTGCATAAAATCACTACTTAAACTCCTTTACAAAGCTTAACTTATTGCCTGAAGCTACTGTTTGAGCCACCATTCAGATAATGTTTCTAAACACGCTTTGTCTCTAGCGCGCCCTTTGGATAAGCAAGACGTTGGTGATTATGTTGCTGCCAAACTTGCACAAATAGCTCAGCGATATAAGTTAGTTCTTCCCGACGAATGCCGCAGTCATCGAGCTGACCGTCCTGCCAGCGCGCTCGGAAAATTTTGTTGACCATCACAATTGCCTGTTCTGGCGTAGCTTCTTTTAAAGATCGCAGTGCCGCCTCACAACCATCTGCCAACATTACCAAACCAGTTTCTCGTGACTGAGGAATCGGGCCTGCGTATCGAAAGGCTTCTTCATCAATATCATCAGGAGATTTTCCTTCTTTTTCGGCGTTCTGTTTGGCTTGATAGTGAAAATAGGAAATCAGCAAACGGCCTTGGTGTTCAGGAATAAAGTCCCGAATCGCTTTCGGTAAGCCGTATTTTTTCGCCATCACCAACCCTTCGGTCACATGCTTGCGGATAATTTCTTTGCTTTTCCATGGATTATTGATGGCGTCGTGTTTGTTCGGGCCACCCATCTGATTTTCGATAAAGCCGAGGGGATCATGCATTTTGCCGATGTCGTGATACAGCGTTCCGGCGCGGACTAATTCCACATTGCAATGCAGATCGCGGGCGGCGGCTTCGGCAAGGGATGCAACAAACATGGTGTGCTGAAATGTGCCGGGAGCTTCGAGGGCGAGACGTTTGAGCAGGGGACGATTGGGGTTAGAAAGTTCGGCGAGGCGGATCGGGGTAACGAGATCAAAAAATCGTTCTAGGTAGGGAGAGATCCCGAGGGCGAGCACAATCCAAGCTGTGCCAGAAAAACCGTAAAAGGCGGCTTCTGGTAAAAGCACATACCAAACTGTGCCTGCACTAGCGCTGGCGATGAGGCTAACGCTGAGGCTGACGATGGTTTGGGAAATGCCGACGATGCCGCCCATGGTGGCTTGCTCTTCTCTAGAGCGTAATCGTCCTCCCATTACGGAAGCAATTAAGCCGCCGACCGTTCCAGCGATGAGGGATTCCCACTTGATGGCTTCGCTACTAATGGCGACTAGGCCGGATAATAGACTGACTTGGGTGACGGCGATCGCCGGATTATAGAGGCTACTGGTGAGCAGGCCAACAGCGGCTAAATTACCGTAGGGCACTTCAAAGAAGACCAGCAAAGGGGTGCTGAGACTAATCAAGTAAAGCAATAAATGATCTCGACAGCGCATCGGGCGATGGACTCGGCGAATCATAAACACCATGACGCCGACACTCGTACTCACCATCAGTGCATAGCTGCCCAAACCCAGCCAATTAATCTGGCGATCGCTGAGCTTAAACCCATCCAACAGCACAAAATCACTTTGGGTAATCGTTTCGCCCTTATTAACAATTGCCTCACCTTCACTAATGCTGACCATCACTGGGTCAACGGCCAGAGCCGCTTGTTCCGAACGGCGTTTTGTCTCGTCCTTGTCTTCAATTAAATTGGGCCGGAGTTTTTCGCTCAAGACATCCACAACCAGAAGACTCGCGAGAGTGTCGTTATCGACTTGTACTTGAATGGTCTCGTTCAAAAGCGTCGGTGCAACGCCTTGAGGAATGCCTTGAATTAAGATGCGATCGCTGGATTTAGTGATGTATTTCTGCGTTGCTGTCCATTGCTCATCAGACAGCCGAAAAATGAGGTTCTGGTGACGATTGAACAGTGGCGTATCTTTCTCTTCAGCGGCCTGCACAGCTTGTTGATAACCTTCTCTGGCAACCATGATCTCCGTAATCGTTTTCTGTACATCGTCGGGATTGGTTGTGGCGTAATTATAAAGTTCGCGGATCGGCGTAACGAGTTCAATATCTTGGGGAATGAGTTGGCCAAGGGTCGGTCGTTCTGTCAGGGTTAGCTGATCGGCGATCGCCATAAATTGCTGCCACTGCTCATCATTAAGTTGGCGCAACGACATCTGACTTGGCGTCGATAGAACGAGTGGATCAAGGAACGGAAAGCCACCAGAAATAGAGCGAATTTGTGCCACTTCATCAAGCATTGTGCGAATATCTTGCTTGATTTGAGCCGTCATTTCTGGATCACGCTTCAGGCTAAGAATCGCGCCACGTCTAATTTCTTGGCGTTTTTCTTCAGTTGTTTTTGGGTCTTCAAATTCACCATTGTTTGGCGCAATCACTGTTCTGGGGGCAATCGTCCCGACGGCGAGCTGTGGCTGGTTATAAAAACGATCGCCAATCACGCTCGTCAAAGAAACAATCGACAAACAGGCGATCGCCACAGAAGAGTATTTTTTGTGCTGTCGTTGCGATGGGGTCAGACGAGGTGTAGCAGAATTTGCGGCCAGCTTTGGCACAAACTGCCCAATATCCCAATATTTTTTAAACTGAGACCAGAGAGTCATAGACGTTCTCTAAATTAGACTAACCATCTAAACCATCAATATGGCGGAGAAAGAGATGGTCAAGCATTTACATGAAATGGCGCTGAGAAAGAAGCTTGAGGTTAGGGCGAAACTGGATAACTTGGCAGTTCGCAATAATAGGCACTTGATCCAAATGTAACTGATTTTCTAGAGGAAGTCCCGACCAACGGCTCCAAAATTGCTGAATTTCCTTCTGAAGAAATAAAGGGTCTGAACCTAATTGTTGGGAAAGTGGCCGGCGGCGATCGCCTAAAATCCCACCCAGCAGCACCTGTACCCACGCTTGGACAATCGCATCTTCTGATTGCACCAGTGTCGAACAGAGTTGCCACTGACCATGACCCCACAACAAAGCACCATAAACAACTAGCAGTTGCGTCTCGGCTGGAGCGAGGGAAAGATCAGCCAACCCACGGCGAAATTGCCGCCATGGAGCACCTTGATCGTAATGCCTTAAACAATATTCCCTGCCCACTGAGTCGAGTCTAGAGCATTGCTCTAACCATTGAGGTAGCCGTTCAAAATCAAGTATTTCTCGCATACATGCGCTGACCACTGTTGCCATTTCCTGAAGGATCGGTTCTTGTGCTTCCGTCAATGCGAACATCTGGAGGCGATCGCCCAAATACAGCGGATCTTCGTGAAAAAATAACAGGATCGGCAACACACCAAACGCCTCAATTAGCCCATGCTCGCCCCAGTCATCAGCCAACTTTACTGACTCAATTCCCCCTTTTTCCTTCAGTTGCTGCCATAGAGAAAGAGCCAACTGTCCAGATTTAGCGTTCATTAATACCGGATGATCTATCATTGCGGCGATCGCCCCGCCCCAAGCCCCCACCAGTCGATCAAAAAAACTAACCCGCATCAATCCTGCTCCTCACCCTGCGCTTGCCAAACCGCCCACAAATCAGGACGTCGCACCTGAGTCCGCAAACACTGCTGCTCCCGCCGCCAAGCCGCAATCTTTTGATGATTTCCTGACCGTAAAACCTCCGGCACTAACCAATCCCGAAACACGGCCGGGCGCGTATATTGTGGATAATCCAGCAACGGTTCCTGAAAACTTTCCGCCTTTAGAGACGCTACCTTGCCTACCGTTCCCGGCAAAAGCCGTACCACCCCGTTTAGTAGTGTCAATGCCGGAATTTCACCACAGGTCAAGACAAAATCACCCAGTGAAATTTCTCGCGTCACGAGATGCTGTCGAACCCGCTCATCCACACCTTCGTAATGACCACAAATAATGATCAACTGGTCATAATTGGTCAGTTCATCGAATAAAGCCTGATCCATCGGCGCACCTTGGGGAGTTACCAAAATAATTTCTCGCTTCGGCAAAACAGGTAATGACTCCACTGCCGCGAATAGTGGGTCAGGTTTTAAAAGCATTCCTGCACCGCCACCATAGGGGACATCATCTACAGAATGATGCTTATCTGTTGTGAACTCCCGTGGATTAATTAAATTTACTGTTGCGATCCCTTTAGCTATTGCTCTGCCTAATAAACTGCATTGGAGCGGCGAAGTAAAAAAATCAGGAAAAAGCGTCACAATATCAAACTGAGGAGCCATAGGTTTAAGCAAATTTAAGAGCGTATTTCCGAGTAAAGAGAGAATAATTGACAGATTTGAGAATGACAAAGACTATGCAATAATTGTGGAGATTTGTATAGGTTTGCCTTGCTTTAGAACTCCTTTCCAGATTAGCGAACTATTCGTTGGAATGACTGAGTTGCCTTTTCATGGAACTTTAGCAACGCTGTTTTTCCTGTTTTCAAATTTGCCCTGAAGATAAACTACACAATGCCGTCAGAAACCGCTCCTTCTAATCAAATTTCCTTAAAAAGTTCTATCCTCGTCATCGGTGGCGCTGAAGACAAGGTGCATGGGAAAGAAATTTTATCATCCTTTTTTCGTCGATCTGGCGGTGTGGATTCTGTGATTGCAATTATTCCGTCTGCGTCACGAGAACCACTACTGATCGGCGATCGCTATCAACGTATTTTTGAAGAAATGGGGACAACCCAAGTCAAAGTGCTAGATGTCCGCGACCGTGCCCACGCTGAAGACCGTTATTACCAAGACTTTGTCGAGCAATGTACGGGTGTGTTCATGACGGGGGGTGACCAACTACGTCTGTGTGGTCTGCTCTCTGATACACCTTTAATGGAGCGAATTCGTCAACGGGTTCATGGTGGTGAAATTGTGATCGCCGGGACGAGTGCCGGGGCAGCAGTGATGGGTCATCATATGATCGCCGGTGGCAGCAGCGGTGAATCTCCTAATCGTGGCCTCGTCGATCTCGCGATGGGATTAGGCATGATCCCCGAGATTATCGTTGACCAGCATTTTAACAACCGTAATCGGATGTCACGGTTACTCAGTACTGTTGCGGTGCATCCTGACCGTTTAGGTATTGGCATTGATGAAGACACTTGTGCTGTATTTGAAAGGGAAGGTTATATTGAAGTGCTCGGGCGCGGTACCGTCACGATTATTGATTCAAAAGATCTCACCCATACAAACCAGTCCACTGTTGATGCTTCAGAGCCTTTGAGTCTGCATAATCTGCATCTGCATGTGCTCTGTCACGGCGATCGCTACGATGTAAAGAAACATCAGCCAATGTCCGGAAACCTTTAAATGATGGTGAGTATCCGATAAATAATCTGCTGGCAAATTGCCCTAAAATATTTAGCAACTCTATGGGCAGGCACTAACTATTTTACTTCTGCTAGACGTGACGTCTAAGCTAGTTGCCTGTTCGCCATTTCGCTTTGGTCGAGCCAATTTTATTTAAAACACTCGCCCTAATTTTCAGTACTCCTCTAGCCCTACCAGACTTTTTTTACGCTAACTATGAGAATCCTAAAAACCTTAACCCTTAGAGGACCTAATTATTGGAGCATTCGACGTAGCAAGCTCATTGTCATGCGTCTTGATCTTGAGGCGATCGCCGAAACCCCCTCCAACGAATTAGACGGTTTTTACGAAGCATTAAGCGAAACATTACCAAGTCTCGTAGAACATTACTGCTCACCCGGTTGTCGAGGTGGCTTTTTTAGTCGTGTCCGCGAAGGCACATACATGGGACATATCGTTGAACATGTCGCCTTAGAATTACAAGAAATGGCTGGCATGCCCGTCGGTTTTGGCCGCACCCGCTCAACCGCAGACCATGGCGTTTACAACGTTGTTTTTGAGTACGTCTACGAACAAGCAGGCCGTTACGCTGGGCGCGCCGCAGTACGCCTTTGCCAATCAATCATAGACACCGGACGATACCCCAAAGAAGAATTAGAGCAAGACATTACTGATCTTAGAGATCTCCTCGCCAGCTCCGCCCTTGGCCCTAGTACCGAAACCATCATCAAAGAAGCCGAAGCGCGTAATATTCCTTGGTCTGTCCTTAGCGCGCGAGCCATGATTCAACTGGGGTATGGCGTACATCAAAACCGACTGCAGGCGACACTCAGCAATCAGTCTGGCATCTTAGCCGTCGAGCTGGCCTGTGACAAAGAAGGTACAAAAAACATTTTGGCAGATGCGGGCGTGCCCGTACCAAGAGGCACAGTCATTCGTTATTTAGACGATCTCGAAAGCGCGATTCAAGAAGTGGGCGGTTACCCCATTGTGCTTAAACCCCTCGATGGCAATCACGGCCGTGGCATTACGATCGAAATCAAAGCTTGGGAAGAAGCGCAGATTGCCTACGATTTAGCAAGTGAAGCCTCGAAAACTCGTTCCGTAATTGTCGAACGCTATTACCGAGGTAGCGACCACCGTGTTCTCGTGATCAACGGCAAATTAACAGCCGTGTCGCAGCGTGTACCAGCCCATGTGGTTGGGGATGGACAACGCACAATTGAAACATTAATCGAAGAGACAAACCGCGACCCAAATCGAGGTGATGGTCACGATAATGTTTTGACTCGAATTGTGATTGACCAAACCGTCTTGAAGGTATTAGATCGTCAAGGTTTTTCCTTAGATACAACCCTTAAGGAAAATGAAGTTGCTTATTTACGGGCGACGGCAAACTTGAGTACTGGCGGAATTGCGGTTGATCGAACCGATGATATTCACCCTTACAATGTGTGGCTTTTCGAGCGGGTCGCAAAGGTTATTGGCCTAGATATTGCCGGAATTGATGTTGTCACAGAAGATATCACCAAACCTTTGACAGAGACGGATGGTGTAGTTGTCGAAGTGAATGCTGCGCCCGGATTCCGGATGCACGTTGCACCCAGTCAAGGACTCCCGCGTAATGTGGCAGCACCCGTTATTGATATGTTGTACCCACAAGGAGCACCTAGTCGGATTCCGATTATTGCGCTCACGGGCACGAATGGTAAAACAACGACCACACGCTTAACGGCTCATATTTATCGTCAAACAGGCAAGGTTGTTGGTTATACCAGTACCGACGGTGTTTATATCGGTGAATATTTGGCGCAGGGTGGTGACAATACTGGCCCCCAAAGTGCCGCAATGATTTTGCGGGATCCAACGGTAGAAGTTGCGGTATTAGAATCTGCACGGGGTGGTTTGCTGAGAGCGGGTTTAGCGTTTGACCAGTGTGATGTTGGTGTCGTGCTAAATGTGGCGGCTGATCATTTGGGTTTGGGAGATATTAATACGATTGAGCAGATGGCTCAAGTGAAAGGGGTTGTGGCGGAAACGGTCAGCCCGGACGGTCATGCTGTTTTAAATGCGGATGATCCATTGGTGGCAGCGATGGAGGAGAAGGTACGGGGTAAGATCGCGTATTTCTCGATGGAGCCGGATAATTCGATTGTGGAAGAGCATGTACGACGGGGTGGTTTGGCTGCGGTTTATGAGAACGGGTTTATCACAATTCTCGAAGGTGACTGGCGACTACAGGTTGAGCATGTGAGAAATGTGCCAATTACTATGGGCGGGATGGCGCCGTTCATGATTGCGAATGCTTTGGCGGCTTGTTTGGCGGCGTTTGCGCAGGGTGTGGATATTGAACAAATCCGTCAGGGTCTGCGGACGTTTAAGCCTTCGACAGAGCAAGCACCGGGTCGGATGAATTTGTTCAATCTGGGCAAAAATCATGCGTTGGTTGATTATGCTCACAATCCGGCTGGTTATGAGGCGGTAGGTCAGTTTGTCAAAAATTGGCAGGGTCAACGGATCGGTGTGGTTGGTGGCCCGGGCGATCGCCGCGATGAGGATCTCATTTTGTTGGGTCGTATTGCTGCAGATGTTTTCGATCGGATTATTGTCAAAGAAGATGATGACAAGCGGGGTCGGCAAGAGGGTGAGGTGGCAGCCTTAATTGTTGAGGGGATTCGTCAGGTGAATCCAGATTGCCGTTACGAGACAATCATTGAGGAAAAGCGTGCTTTGAATTTGGCGCTCGATGATGCACCGAAAGATTCGATTGTTGTAATTTTTCCAGAGACTGTAACGCGAGTCATTGAGCTGATTGAACAGCGCAATCCGATTGCAGAGGATGCTGCGGAGAATAACAATCACCAATCACCGATCTTCTCCTAGTTGCAATTCGGTGTTGGCTATGAGCGAAAGGTTTAAAATAGTCAGATTGTTTGAGCTGATTTTGAAAAGTTAATTGATCGGGTGGAGAGCGTTTCACCCTTTTTTGTTGCTTATTTCGGACGGGCGATCGCCGCTCTATTTTCCTTTTGATTTATGATGGCGATCGCAACAAAACCTATTTACTTGTACCTGACTCATGGCATCTCAACCCCGTAGCCAAACTATTTTTAGTGGTACACCCTATCTTCAGCTCGCTTATCAAGGACAAGAAATCACGCTCGACCTGAAGCAAGATATTCACAGGATTGGTCGAGATCCGCAGCAGGCAGATTTACTCGTGCCAGATGATTGGCTCGTGGTGGGACGTTGCCAAGCCACAATCAAAAAACAAGGCAAAGACTATTTCATTTACGACGGCGATGGCTTGAATCCTAGTACTAATCGCCTGTCGGTGAACAACATTACCATTTCACCAGACGGTGGCGATCGCCTGTGCAGTGGTGTGGAGTATCACATTGGTCAGAACCCAGAAAATTGGGTCATCCTAGAATTTTGCATTCCCAACGATCCGAGTCGCACCTTACAACCCCACAAAAAATCAGTGTTACTCCAGCAAAACACCACGACTATTGGCCGCGATGATCAGGCCGATCTACTGCTGGACGCCCCCACCGTTTCCCGAACCCATGCCGTCATCACCAAACTTTCACCCGGAAAATTTGTCCTTGAAGACAAAAGCACAAACGGTGTATTCGTTAACGGGCAGAAAGTGCAAAGTACGACTCCTTTGACCCAAAATGCTTCCATTCGCATCGGCCCATACACCCTGATTTTTCAAGGCGAACAGCTTATCGTCGCCGACCAAGGACAAAATATCCGCCTCGATGCGAACCATATTGGGCGCGTGGTGAAAGGCAAAAATAATCGCTCGATTACGCTGTTAAATGATATTTCTCTACCGATAGAACCCGGTCAATTTGTCGCATTAGTCGGTGGCAGTGGCGCAGGAAAATCGACACTAATGCGGACTTTACTCGGCATTGACCCGACCACCGAAGGCGTGGTTTATCTCAACGGTGAAGATCTGCGCAAAAATTTTAATATCTACCGCACTCAGATTGGTTATGTCCCGCAACAGGATATTGTGCATCGAGATCTGCGAGTGAGAGATGTGTTGATCTATGCTGCAAAATTGCGTTTACCGCCTGATATCGATATCAACGAAGTGGTCAACAAAACGCTCGAACAGATTGAGATGGGCGATCGCCAAGATACCTTTGTGCGGAGTCTCAGCGGCGGTCAGTTGAAACGGGTCAGTATTGGCGTGGAATTATTGGCCGATCCGAAGCTCTTTTTCCTTGATGAGCCGACATCGGGTTTAGATCCGGGCTTGGATAAAAAAATGATGCAACTGTTGCGCAAGCTGGCCAATCAGGGACGCACCATTATTTTGGTGACCCATGCTACGAGTAATAT
>JBARRZ010000109.1:0-23061 GCA_049644465.1 Limnothrix sp. | reverse complement strand
AATTGACACAAATTCCTTTTCTCTTTTTGCTTTCACATTCCGAGACCTCACTGCTCTTAACTTTTTATATAGTGAGTCTCCTTAAGATAAAGAGCTAAAAGCCTTCTTTTGAGAGAGATTAAGGACTGAATTCGAGAAATAGATCTAAAAATCAAGCTTTTTATCTTTTTTTTCCCAATACAAAATCAAAACTTTTAAGTCTAGTGTTTTCTCATCAGCATAATTTTCTTGCTGATTTGAAGAGTAGATTTCTAGTCAAAATGCTTTGTATTTTTGAAGGATTTGCTGTCTTCGAACACTCTTGTTTTTGCAAATTTTCTGAGTATAAATTTTAAATCCAATTAAAATAAGGAGAAATCAAAATGTTTAGAAAGATTTTATTTTCTAGCATCATTTCTGTAAGTTCATTGTTGCTTTTGCACAATCCTGTACAGGCTGAAGAGATGGATCGGATGAACGGAAAACTTGATCATTTGACTTCTGGTGATTATGTTTGTGTGAATAATCCAAGTTCGCGATGTGGTGATCTGGTGCCATCTGGAATGGGAGGAGAATTTCAAGAGTTGAGAACGGGTAAGCTGCATCATCTGGCCGAAAGTCATCTTTGTTTGAACAATCCAAGTCCAGAGTGTGGCAATCCGGTTCACCCTGAAACTGTGGAAAACAATAGACTGGATCGATTGGATAATCTGTAGACCGTCACGGCATTAATGTGAAGAATAACAATTGAGTTCTGGTGCATCTCGAAACGCCGGAACTCTTTTTTACATAAAGATGTTGGGATTGTGAGATGGGAAAAGGGCGATCGCCGAAATCACGAGCTGCGACGACCTTATTTGTATTGGGCAAAAACTGAATCTTGGAAAGCTCCAGCTGTTTCGAACATAAATTGCGGAATTGTCGTCATGGCTGGTGGAGTGTTTCTCAGACGGTGGCGAAAAATCCACACCAATTTTTGATAGGCAAATTGCTAAAATTAACCTAAATAGAAATTGCTGGTACTGCGCCCATCGCAGATCTCTTTGGAGATCATCGCCATAAATTTTATGAATTTCAGATTAAGACTGGATGGTAAGAAAAACTGCTATGAGACGATCTAAATTTTTACAACGCTTCGGCACTCACATTGTGGCTTTGGTCGTTGGTTGCGGCATCACCCTCGGAGCAATGCAAAGCTCGAGTCAGACAGTCAACCAAACGCTTGCTGATACCATAACGCCTCAACAGATGGCGGCAGTGCCAGTTGCAACTGGAGAACGGAGTTTTGTCGCGGATGCGGTAGCTCGAACTGGGGGTGCGGTGGTGCGTCTCGATACGGAAAAAACAGTGGTACGTCGTTTTCAAGATCCGTTGATGAATGATCCTTTCTTTAGAGAATTTTTTGGCGATCGCCTGAATGGGATGCCTAGCGAACAGGAGCAGATCGTTACAGGTCAAGGCTCCGGTTTTATTACCAACGCCAGCGGAATTATCCTCACTAATGCTCATGTGGTCAGCGGCGCAGATAAAGTGACCGTGACGTTCAAAGACGGACGCAGCTTCCAAGGAGAGGTTAAAGGTTCTGACGAAGTGACAGATTTGGCAGTTGTGAAAATCAATCCCGGCAAAGAATCGATTCCGGTTGCGCCCCTCGGTAATTCTAGTAATATCAACGTCGGTGATTGGGCGATCGCCGTGGGTAATCCGGTGGGACTCAACAATACGGTCACCCTCGGTATTATCAGTACATTAGAGCGTTCTTCTGCTCAAGCTGGTATTCCTGATAAGCGCATCGATTTCTTGCAAACAGATGCAGCAATTAACCCCGGTAACTCCGGTGGCCCGTTACTCAATGCGAGCGGTGAAGTGATTGGTATTAACACAGCCATTCGCCGTGATGCGATGGGAATTGGTTTCGCGATTCCGATTAATAAAGCAAAATCTTTGCAAGATACCCTTGCTTCTGGCCAGAAAGTCCCCCATCCGTTTATCGGTATTCGCATGGTGACTTTGACGCCTGAAGAAGCGAAACAGAATAATTCAGACCCTAATTCGCCAGTGACTTTGCCTGAAATTAATGGGGTTTTAGTACTTGGTGTTGTCCCGAATAGTCCGGCTCTCGCGGCAGGTTTACGGCGTGGCGATGTCATTACAAAAATCGATGGCAAGGCGATTAAGAGCGCCCAAGAATTACAGGCAGCTGTGGAAAGAAGCGGTTTGGATGCGTCTCTCAAAGTAGAAGTCCAACGTGGCGATCGCCAAATTCAAGTCGATATCAAAACGGCTCAATTGAGCGAAATGTCTTAGACGATCTAGTGCATGAATAAATTTGGCTGATGTCCGTCGGGATGTCAGCTTTTTTTTGCTCAAACTTAATTCAAACTTTTTGTATCGTGGCAATAAAATTTTCTGACATGGGCGGCTACAACTATCAATAGTAAGTAAAAAAATATTGTGCAGCGCATTCATTCTCGCGGTCGTAAACTTTGGCAAAAAACACCCATTCCGCTAAAAATTGTCGGCGCAATCGGGGCGATCGCCGTGGGTATTCGTTTGACGCCGTACCTACTCCCAATTCAGGCCGCCGACATTGCCCAAACCGATCAAGCTTTTACCTTTTATGATCGCCATGGTTTAAGGTTGGGCACAGTCCTTAGTGAAGATCAAGAGCAAACTTCGGTCGTCACTTTAGCCGAGATTTCACCCTATTTTCAGCAGGCCATTCTCGCGGCAGAAGACAAAAGTTTTTACCGCCACGGCCCGGTAGATCTGAAGGCGATCGCCAGAGCTATTCAGCAAACAGCCAAACACAAGAAAATTGTCAGCGGCGCGTCCACTATCACGATGCAACTCGCGCGGATGTTGGCACCAAACGAACGGACATTACCCGCAAAAATTCAAGAAATTTGGTTGTCGTGGCGGCTCGCAGCAGGCATGAGTAAAGCGGAAATTTTGACGTCGTATATCAACCGATTGCCAATGGGTGGCAATATTTATGGCGTGGAGGCGGCGGCGCGAATTTATTTTGGGGTGGCCGCAACGGATCTCAGCATCGCTCAAGCCACAATTTTGGCATCGTTGCCCAACAACCCCGTTTATCTCAACCCCTATGACTATCAAAAAAATCTGAAAATTCGTCAGCGATATGTGCTGAATCGCATGGTGAATGATGGTTATATTAGCCAAACTCAGGCGGATCAAGCTTTTGCCGAACAGACTGCTTTTCAATCTCGTAATCAAGGTATTGAAGCCGCTCCTCACTTTCTGTTTTGGCTTGCAGAACAATTGGACACGACGGCAAATCCGACGGTCAAAACTACGCTGGATCGAGAATTACAAGAATTTGTGGCGGGGCAAGTGCAGCAAACGGTGTTAAATCTAGCAACGAAAAATGTCACCCAAGCGGCGGCGATCGCCCTCGATAACCAAACAGGTGAAATCCTTGCTTATGTCGGTTCCACCGATTATTCTCAAACCAAAAACCTTGGGCAAAATGACGGCGTACAATCCTTGCGACAACCCGGCTCCACCCTAAAACCCTTTCTTTATCAGCTTGCCCTAGAGCAAAACACGATTCGTCCCAGCACCGTGTTGGCTGATATTCCGACCTATTACGCCATTCCGGGCGCAAAACTCTACGAACCCACCGACTACAGCAATACATTTATGGGGCCAGTGCGAGTGCGAGTGGCCTTGGCGAATTCCCTTAATATTCCGGCGGTGCGTGTCCTTGAAAAAGTTGGTGTCGCTAACTTCCTGCAACGCTTGCATGAACTAGGTTTCGAAAATTTGAAAGAAGATGCTGATCATTATGGTTTAGGTTTAACCCTCGGCAGCGGAGAAGTCAGTTTATTTGAATTAGCCAACGCCTATCGCACCATGGCAAATCACGGAGAATACAGTAATTTAGCGAGTCTGTTAAATGGTGACAAATCATTGAGATCCCCCCGGCGATCGCCACCCCCCTTGATAAGGGGGGCTAGGGGGGATCTTTCTTCCCAAACGAGCTGGCAAATTATTACGCAAATGTTGAATGATAAGCACGCCCGTGCGGTTGCTTTCGGCGTCGATTCTGCCTTAAATTTGCCCTTCTCCGCCGCTGTCAAAACGGGGACGTCATCCAACTACCGCGATACATGGACGGTCGGTTTCAGCAAAAAATACACAGTGGCAACATGGGTTGGCAACTTTGATGGGTCGCCGATGAATGAGGTTTCTGGGGTGGCGGGAGCGGCACCTTTATGGCGAGAAATCATGCTTCAACTCCACAAAAATGATCAACCAGCGACATTTGTATCACCCGAAGATACAGTCAAGCGTCCCATCTGTGCGTTGTCCGGCAAGCAGTCAGCGGGGCTTTGTCCGTCGGTTGTGCAAGAGTATTTTTACACTGAAGACTTGCCGCGATATGAACGAGAGTTAGATGATTTCTATCAAAATATAAATGGAGAAGTTCGCCTCAATCTCCCGGCTGAATATAGCGATTGGCTCGCCACCCAAATCGAAATCGATGTGCCTCAAAGCGGCTTGCGGATTCTGTTTCCCAACGATGGCGATCGCCTGATTTCTTCAGCCATAGATCCGACGCAAATCCAGATTCAGTTCCAAACGGTAAGTGATGAATCGGTACAATGGTTTCTCAACAATCAACCATGGCAAGCTGACAGCAACAGTCCTAAATTAAGTCTCCAGCCGGGCCGCTGGACATTAAAAATACAACAGGGCGATCGCCGTCACGAAGTTACTTTCTTTGTTGAAACAGAAGAAAAGCTTCCTAGCAAACGCGGATTTTCCACAAATAAAGCTCAGTAAGCCTGACGAAAAACGAGTATCGAACATCTCTTCAAATAAGATAAAATCACAAACTTCGATACATATTTTCCTGAAATCGTTATTATAAAAATCATCTAAAAAAGATTCTGTACTTCAACAGTACGTATTTTTTTGTAAGAAAGAAGATGCGAGTTAAATGTGAACACTATAAAAAGCGCATCTATCAAAATATTTAAAATAGAAAAAATTAATGTTCAAGAGTTTCTTTGCTGACGGTATCTTCCGTCGAATTCTCAAAAACTTTAGCTGGTTACTCCTTGGCCAAATTTTTACGGCGATCGCCAATTTTGGGTATCTCAGCCTGACCGCTCACAGCTTAGGACTCAAGCTATTTGGGGTTTTTATCCTCACCAGAGCTTATGTTGAGGTACTAATTGGCATCACTACATTCCAGTCATGGCAAGCTTTTATCAAATATGGTGCGGTTTTTCTCAAAGAAAAAGATAAAGTCTCTTTACAAAATCTCATCAAGCTCACAACGCTGCTCGATATTTTAGGATCTTGCGCTGGTTTTCTGGTGGCGATCGCCTTAGCCCCTTACTTTGGCCCCCTCGTCGGTTGGACTCCCGAAACTATTAGGGCTGTGCAATATTGCAGCATCTTAATTCTTTTTACTCTTGGCTCGACGCCTATGGGTTTGTTGCGTCTTTATGACCGTTTTAATCTGTTAGGATTGCAGCAAATTGTTGCACCTTCCGTACGTTTGAGCGGAACAATCATCGCTCTTTCTCAAGAAGCTCCTTTTTGGAGTTACCTGCTTGTTTGGGTATCAGCAGAAGCACTCAGCGGAATTTCTTTACTGATTATTGGCTGGTTAGAAATTCGTAGAAAAGGATTGTTAGAAAACATGACTTTATCTTCATCAGATTTCAAAAAAGTAGACCCACAAATTATCAAATTTTGTATGGTTTCGAACCTAAATTCTTCACTCCCTTTAGCAATGACCACTAGCCCATTAGTGATTGGTTTATTTGCAAACCCTGTCGCTGTAGGTTTATTTCGGGCAGGCTATGAGCTAGCAACACCTTTAAAAGAAATCGCCTTGATTCTGACACAATCTGTTTACCCAGAACTTGCTCACTTAAGCAGTCGTCAGCGCTGGAAAAGATTTAAGAAGATACTAATAAGATTCAGCTTTATCTTGAAAGGATCGGGCGCAGTATTATTACTTCTTGGTATTCAATTTGGAATTCCACTTCTATACTATTCTATGGGTGAATCGTTCACAGCAGCTTATAGCACTTTGATTCTTTTAGTAATAGCTGGCGTGTTTAATATGAGCAACTACTTATTAGAACCGGCACTTTTTGCGATGGGTTTACCTCATATTTCTTTGCGAGTAAATACAATTTCAATTCTCTTTGTTTACGTCCCACTGCTAGTTATTCTCACTTCAAAATATGCTGCTTTGGGAGCTGGCATGGCAACGTTAATTTCTAATGCTAGTGGTTTTTTCCTAAACAGTATTTTTACTTGGAGAGCTTTGCAAACTAAAATAAACTCACGTAAAAGTCTACCTTTGTAAATTTTTTGCTTTGGCTAAATCAACTTGCTTTTGTAAATAATCAATCCAAATCTGGGCTGGATCTTTTTTGGTTGCTTGACTTTCTAAAGCATTTTGACTGAAACGTTGGCGATCGCCCTCATTATCAATTAAATCAGCAAGTTTTTTGATGAAATCTGAGCTACTTTCTGGTTGGTAGAGAACACCATTAAAATCTGACTCAACCAAATTTCTTGTCCAGTCGCAATCCGGCGCAAGTACTGGCGTGCCAACATATAGCGATTCTTGCACAGTACGGCCAAATGTTTCTTTGAGCGATGCCGTCACATGCAGATCTACGTTAGCGAGGAGCTGAGGAATTTGCTCGTGCGGTACTTCTCCTAACATTACTGTTGGTAGTTCTGCTGCAAAATTACTGGCACGAATTTGTTTCTCTAATTCCCCCCGACCTGCCACTAGAATAGTGAATTTTTCAGTTGAAAGCTCATCTTTCAATTTGTGGAGATATTTACAAGTAAAATCCCAATTTTTGTCAGGTGATAAACGACCTAAAAAGAGGATTTTTACTGTTTGATCAACTTTTGGTAAATTGTGGTGATTCTCAAAGAAATTAGGATTTTTTAAAGCTTTAGCATTATCGACAACTGGAGGGCCAATTACTTTAACGTAATCTACATTTTTGAACTCCCAATCAACTAATTTTCGTTCAATAAACTTACTACCAACAAGAGTGATTGTGAATTGGCTGTAAACCCATTTTGTTAATAATGTAGCAGCCCATTTTGCAACACCGACAGAAAATGATGGCACATAGTCTGGAATGTAATCGATGAAGTTAGTTCTATAGCAGCCAATATAAGGAATATGATATTTTTTAGCATAAGCTAATCCCGGTAAAGAAAAGAGTGTTGTCCATAATCTTTCCGGTTCTTCGACTTGAATAATATCTGGTTTGAATTCTGCTAAAGTATTTTCAATTGTTGGCAGCGATTTCCGTTGAGGATTTCTTTCTTGCTCAACTCCCATCCATTCTTCACTAGGCAAAGTAATTACTTTTACGCTTGGAAAAATATTACCCGAATAACGATTCCAATCGGGATAAATATGATCAATATCTGCATAGCTTGAAACAAAACACAAAACAGAATGATTAGCTTCGGATAGTTTTTTTAACCTTTCAAACAAAGTAATACTCACGCCGTCATGGCAGGGGAGAAAAGTACTAGAAATAATTGCAATTTTCATAATGTTTAATTTTTTCTATTAACAGACTAGACCACGTTACAGACTATTAGCTAATTCAGAAATGCTACTTTCTTCACTTTGCAATTGCCATTGTGCTACCGTATTGAGTCTGCCTTCAAGATATTGTTGACGACAGCCACGGCGTTGAATTTTACCGCTGCTTGTTTTCGGCATACTCGCTGTCCGAATAAGGGCGATCGCATAAACTTCGACAGTATGTTCTTCATAGATTGCTTGACGAATTGCGCTGACTATTTCTTCTACTTTTAAATTACGAATATGACTACGTTCTACTTCGTGGACAACCACTAAGCGCTCATCATCTTCCGCTTCAATTGAAAAAGCTGCGCCTAATGAAGGTCTGAGAGCGGGATGACATTTTTCAACAGTGGCTTCGATATCTTGAGGATAACGATAACGGCCCCACAAAATCATCACTTCTTTCATGCGACCTGTGATGTAAAGTTCACCGTCTTTAACAAAGCCTAAATCGCCTGTTCTGAGGAATGGCCCTTTGTCACCGACGTAAGCGTTAAAGGTTTCTTCGGTTGCGGTGGGTTGTTTCCAGTAGCCTTTCCCGATGCCGGAACCTGCTGCCCAAATTTCACCAACTTTGCCGTCTTCTAAAGTTGTTTTTGCTTCTGGATCAACGATCAAAATTTGATCATCTAGCCAAGTTTTGCCGCAACTCACAATGCCATGATTGCTGTCGGCACTGATCACAGCGCGATTTTCTTGGAGGGCTTCTGGCTCCATGTACTGAATTTTTGGGGCGATCGCCACAGCACCACCACTAATAAATAAAGTGGCCTCTGCCATACCATAACAAGGATAAAAATAGTCTTGTTTAAAGCCGTAGGATTCAAATACTTTAGCGAACTTCTTTAGCGTTGCCGCCCGTACCGTTTCTGCGCCAGAAAAAGCAACTTTCCATGAGCTAAGATCAAGATTTTTAAGCTGTTTTGGATCGACTTGGCGAGCAACTAAATCGTAGGCAAAGTTAGGGCCACCGCTAGTCGTGATTTTATGTTCACTAATCGTTTCTAGCCACAGACTCGGCTTCTGAATCAGCTCAACAGGAGACATCAAAATCGACGGAAAACCAACGTACAACGGTTGGATAACGCCACCAATTAAACCCATATCATGAAAAATTGGCAACCAACTGCCCATAATGCTGTCGGGCGTGTGTTCAAAGGCGTGGCGAATACTTTCGGAATTGCCAATCACGTTGCCGTGGGTGACCATGACGCCCTTAGGTTTGCCCGTGGAACCGGAAGTATATTGCAAGAAAGCGAGAGTCTCGGCATTAATATCAGGCGCTTGCCAGACTTCGGCTTTGCTGGGATCAATCTTGTCCATCGCCACGAGTTCTAAGTGGCTAAATTTTGAAGCGATGCCAACTGTTTTTAGGGGATTTTTTGCGAGTTTTCCTTTGAAATAATCGAGCACTTCAGCAGTGGTCATGATCACTTTGGCAGAGCAGGATTCGACGCGTTCTAGTAGTTTGTCGAGAGCGTCATCATTTTTGCTCGGATTAATCGTTACGGCGATCGCCCCAGCATAGAGACAACCGTAAAAACTGGTCACAAATTCTAGGCCAGCGCTGTAGGGAAATACCATCAGTACTCGATCACCCGGCTCGATAATGCTTTGTAAATGGGCGGCGATCGCCTTCACGCGCGCTTCTAATTCTCGATAAGTGAAACTGGTAATATTTGTCGCTTCACCAGAGACAAAAGAATAAGCTAACTGATCCGGTGTATTTTGAGCGCGGTCCTGCAAAACATCGACAATTGTAGAATATTTTTTCATAAGAAAATTGTTAATCTAAAAAATAATTAATAGTAAGAGAAAGACTAATTTACTGCTTATTTAAATTCCTCGTACTTTGCGGACAATACTGTCAAAATACCAGTTCAAGATAGGTGCAAGCAAACTATGTAGCTTATGTAATAATGTCATCTCCAAACCCGGCGTAATCGCAAACTTTTTCTGAATAATCCCTCGCATAATAGACTCCGCTACTTTTTCAGCACTCCACATCTCTGCACTAGCCGTAATTAATTTAGTTTCTGCTGGTTTTGTCCTATTTTCAGCAGCTAATTGCGGTGTATCAGTATCCGGTGGATAAACAATTGAAACACCAAGATTGAAGCATTTTAATTCACCTCGTAGAGATTCAGCTAAACCCCGCAAAGCAAACTTGGAAGGACTGTAGGGCGTATAACCAAAAAGCCCAATTAAGCCCGCGCCAGAAGAGATTATTGCAATATGTCCCTGCTGATTTTTTTGCATTGTCGGCAACACTGATTTAATCGCATAAAGTGTACCAAAATAATTTACCGCCATTGTCTCTTCAAAAACTGTCAAAGGTAAGTCTTGAAAATAGCCAGGATGGGCAATCCCCACTGAAGTAATTAAGATATTTGGCTCACCTAAAGCTTCGATAGCTTGTTGAATCGCTTGGTCAATTTCAGTTTGCTTAGAAACATCAGCTGGAGTAGAAAAAACGAGTTGTTGAGGAGATATTCTTACGGCTTTAATTTCTGATTTTGCAGCTGTTAATTTAGCTTGATTGCGAGCAATAATTGAAATGTTTGCGCCTGCTTTTGCAAATAGAATCGCCACAGCTTTACCGATGCCACTAGATCCCCCAGTGATCACAACATGTTGATTTTTGAAATCCATTTTATTGATCACGGCTTAATCAATTAAGCTCAGTTTTTTGCCGATAGTGGCAAAAATTTCTAAAGCTTTATCTAAATGATCTGCCGTGTGAGTCGCCATGACACTAGTGCGCAACAATGCTTTCGTGCGGGGGACAGCCGGATACACTGCTGAGTTTACATAAACGCCAGCTTCTAGCAATTCCTTACAGAAAACTAAGCAATTCATATCATCACCAATCATCACCGTGATAATTGGCGTTTGAGTGCTGCTGACATTGAAACCTAGCGTTTTCAGACCGTTTTTCCAATATTTTGCGTTCTCGCTGAGTTTTTGAACGCGCCAAGGTTCTTCTTTCAAAATATCTAGAGCAGTGGAAGCAGCAGCCAAGGCAGTGGGAGGAATCGAGGCGGAAAAGAGCATAGAACGACCGTTAAACCGAATCCAGTCAATCACCTTTGCTTCTGCTGCAACCCAGCCACCGATGGAAGCCAAGCTCTTGGAGAATGTGCCGCAGAGAATATCGCTCGCGCCGACCATATTGAAATGTTCTTCTGTGCCTTTGCCTGTAGCACCCAACACGCCGAGGGAATGGGCATCATCAACCGCAAGCGTGACTTTATAGCGATCGCACAATTCTCGAATACCCGGTAAAGGTGCAATATCGCCAGTCATTGAATACAGTCCGTCAATCACAACCATCGTTGCGGATTTGTGGGCGATCGCCTGCAATTTTCGCTCCAGATCTTGTAAATCATTATGCTGATACTGAGCCACCTTGCAACGACTCATAAATGCCCCATCAAAAATACAAGCATGAGCCTCACTGTCGAGGAGAATGGTCGTTTCCTCATTCATTAGCGCCGAAATAAAACCCAGATTTGCCTGATAACCCGTCGTAAAAATGAGCGCATCCTCGTGACCCACAAATTCCGCCAACTTCCGTTCAAACGCTCGATGCTGGTGAGTCGAACCATTTAACAAACGAGAACCCGTTAAACTCGGCCCTTCTTCCATCGCAGCCTTCGCCGTCGCCTTCCGCACCCGATCATCAGCCGTTAAACCCAAATAATTATTCGAGCCCAGCATAACTAACTGCCGACCTTCAAAAATACAAGTTGTTCCCTCATTCCGCTCCAATTCCCGAAAATAAGGCAGCAAACCACTTTTTCTTAACTGATCCGGCAGCTCAAATTCCCTTGCCCGTTGCAACACATCATTGCTTTTCTTATAGACCAAACGCACACGAGAATCGAGGTCTATATCTGGTGGCAACTTGCCATTCCCATTCTCTAGCCCTTCATCAGCAGACAATTTCCCATTTCCGTTCCCATTGCCATTACCGTGATTTTCAATCAGTTCTTTCTCTAAAGAAGTATCAGAAAAGCTCAAAATATCCTTAGCCAACTGAGCAACAGTAATGTCCTCAAAAAACTTTTCCATCGGTAACTGCACACCGAAATTACTTTCGATATAGTTTTTGATCTCCACTGCCTGCAAAGAATCCAAACCAATAGTGTTAATAAATTGATTGGGTTTAATCAAAGAACGAGGAATACCGACACACTCAGCAATTTGGTCACACAACTCAGAGATCAACAATAATTGCTCAGTTTCTGACGATATCTTCGGCACATCTACCTGAAGACTTTGCAATTGACCAAGACCACTAGAACCAAGCACCAATAAATCTCCCGTGAGAAAAGCCTGCCGACAAGCTTGTCGTTGAATTTTGCCACTAGAAGTTTTAGCAATACTGCCCGTCTTAATTAAAACAACATCGTAAACTTGCAATTCATGTTCCGCTGCCACCTTTTGACGAATTTTGGCGGCTAACTCTTCCGTATTCATTTGGCGGATATAAGTGCGCTCTAGCTCTTGCACTACCACTAATCTTTCCAGACCACCCACTTCCACAGAAAAAGCAGCACCACAATTCAGTCGAAATGCTGGATCAGACTGCTGTACGGTCAGTTCGATATCTTGAGGATAATGATTTTTACCTCGAATAATAATCAAATCCTTCAATCGACCAGTAACAAATAGCTCGCCATCTTTGAGGAAGCCTAAATCGCCTGTACGCAGAAAATGCTCAGATTTTTCTTCTTTGAGTACAGCATGGAAAGTCTCCTTTGTTGCTATTGGCGCATTCCAATACCCAGAGGCAAGGCTACCACCACTAACCCAAATTTCGCCGGTTTCTTCTGCTTGGCAACGGGTTGCAGATTCTGGCTCAACAATCACTACTGTTGTGTCTAAATAAGGACGACCACAACTCACAAACGATTTTTTTTCTGAGGCAACAATATTATCTTTGAGTGCAGTATTGTGACCAGAACTATCTAGTTGAACATTTTGAATGATGGGATTTTCTTGTTTACTTCCCCCTGTTGTAAACAGAGTCGTTTCGGCCATGCCGTAGCAGGGATAAAAGGCTTGATAATTGAAGCGAGCGCGATCAAATTTCTCGTGGAACTTTTTTAGGGTTTCTGCTCGCACGGGTTCTGCACCGCTGTAGGCTAAATCCCAACTTTCTAAGTTCAGGTGATCGATTTGATCTGATTTGACTTTACTGACGCACAAATCGTAAGCAAAGTTAGGGCCGCCGCTGGTTGTTGCGCGATATTTAGAAATTGCTTTTAGCCAACATGTGGGATTACTTAAAAAGGCGAGAGGCGGCATCAAAATGCTAGGAAAGCCGACATAAACGGGTTGCAAAACGTGGCCGATTAAACCCATATCGTGAAATAAGGGTAACCAACCGACACCAACACTTTTTTCGCTGTGGCCAAAGGCTTTTTGGATTAGTTGCTGATTGTGAATGATATTGCCATGGGTGACCATGACACCTTTTGGTGTGCCTGTGGAGCCGGAAGTGTACTGCAAAAATGCCAAGCTTTCTGGGCTTGGCGAAGGTAAATCTACAGTATTTGGTTGATCATTTTGAATTGTATCTGTAGCGATGAATTTTAATGGGGCAAGGTCGGATTCTTTTTCCCATTTTTTCTCAATGTCGATTTGAATTGAGGTGGTGGTTAGGGCGATCGCCGCCTGAGAGTTATTAACAATGGCGAGGAAGCGAGATAATTTCTGATTGCGCCTAGGGGGATAAGCTGGGACTGCTACAACGCCAGCATATAAACACCCAAAAAATGCGGTGATAAATTCTAATCCAGAAGGGTATAAAAGTAAGGCTCTTTCTCCTTGCCAAGGCTTTAAGTATGTGGCGATCGCCTTCGCTCTTTTAAACAACTCTCCGTAGGTCAAAGAATCAGACTCAGTTTCACCGTCTTGCAGAAAAATATAGGCTTGTTTATCAGGTTGATCTTGCGCTCTATCACTTAGAATTTCTAAGAGCGTTTTATGCTGTACTTTGATCTTTTCCGGTAGAAATGCCATAAAGCAATGTCTTTGAGTTTGAGTTTGCTAAAAAGTTATTGACGCTAAAGTTTTTAAACTATAGAAGAAAACAACTTGGTTGCTGCATCTTTTGATACTGTTATTTGCCAGTACTTATTAGTTCTCTGCGCTATTTTTGTAGGTCAGAACTATAGCACTTGGTTCAGAGGAATATAACATGAGGGTATTCAAAAAACCATGTATTTATCCGCTCTAAGATGCAAATTGACTTGGTGAACATCAACAAAATACCGACGTTCTACCAAGCTTTTTACCTATTCTACAGTGACTGATTTTGCCAGATTTCGAGGTTGATCGACATCGAGACCACGACGGGCAGCAATATGATAAGACAACAATTGCAGCGGAATCACTGAGAGTAAAGGTGACAACAACTCGTCCACGGGGGCAACGGGTAGAATTTTATCAAAAGTGTGTTCTGCTTCGCGATCATCGAGGGCCGCAACCCCGATCAGTAGTGCATCTCTCGCTTTGGCTTCTTGAGCGTTGGAAATGACTTTTTCGTAGACGCCACCGGGCATGGCGATCGCCACTACTGGCACTTTGACATCCAGCAAGGCAATTGGGCCGTGCTTCATCTCCCCAGCAGGATAACCCTCTGCGTGAATATAGCTGATCTCTTTTAATTTCAGCGCACCTTCGAGAGCAATCGGGAAGTTAATACCGCGACCGATAAAAATAAAATCTTGGGTATCGACAAACGCGTGAGCCAATTCTTCAATGTCTTTTTCTTGGTCTTCAAGGATCGACTCAATTTGCGTCGGAATCTGTTTTAGCCCTTCAATAATTTGATGGATTGTTTCCATCGACAACATTTTGCGACGAGCGGCTAATTCTAACGTTAAGAAGTAAAAACTCATCAGTTGCGCTTCAAAAGTTTTCGTTGCTGCCACACCAATTTCGATGCCTGCATGGGTATACATCACCTGATCAACTAAGTGGGTAATCGTGCTTTCGGAGCGGTTCGTGATGCCGAGTAACCGGGGTTTAAATTTCTCTTCTTTGTGCGATCGCCGTTCTTTTTCCATCTCTAGTGCGGCGATCGTGTCGGCCGTTTCCCCAGATTGTGTGACCCCAATTGTGAGGGTATTCGGCATAATCGGCGACGGCGAATAACGGAATTCCGAAGCGTAATACACAAACGTCGGAATACCCGCAAGCTGTTCTAAAAGATATTTACCTACCAAACTCGCGTGCCAACTGGTTCCGCAGGCGAGAATTTGAATATGATCGATGTTGTCTAAAAATTCTGGTGGATTGATTGAGAGATTAATGGGGTGCTCTGTATCCGTTGTGTAGGCCTCGATGTTGGTGCGGACGACGGCTGGCTGTTCATAGATTTCCTTCAGCATGTAGTGGCGGAAACCTTGCTTTTCGACCAGTACCGGATTCCAGTCCAAAGTACGCGGGGTTTTCTTGAGGCGATCGCCCGCGAATGTATAAATCTCCATCCCCAACGGTGTCATCCGTGCCATTTCGCCATTTTCTAGTGTGAGGATTGCTCTCGTATGCGGGATCAAAGCCGTAATATCCGACGCACAGAAAAACTCACCCTGACCAAAACCTAGCGTTAAAGGCGCTTGTTGCCGCGCCACAATCAGCTCATCCGGATAGTCCACACACACTACGGCGATCGCAAAAGCCCCATCCAAACGGGCGATCGCCAACCGGACAGCCTCCAGAAACGGCTCATCACACTGACCTTCCGTATCCTTCAAAATACTGGCGATTAAGTGAGGAATCACCTCAGTATCCGTCTCCGAAACAAACTCATAGCCCTTGCCCTTCAGCTCTTCCCGCAGCTCCCGATAATTTTCGATAATGCCATTCTGCACCACCGCCACCCGTTGCGACATATCCATATGAGGGTGAGCATTATGCACCTCCGGCTTACCATGAGTCGCCCAGCGCGTATGACCAATCCCAATTGGCGCAGGCGTTGCACTTGTTTCCAGCTTTTCCCGCAGATTGAACAACTTGCCCTTCGCCCGCACAGAATGCAATTGGCCTTCCCAAATTGTCGCAATCCCCGCCGAATCATAACCCCGGTATTCCAACCGTTCCAGCCCAGACATCAAAATATCCGTAGCCGCCTGAGTCCCTAAATAACCAACAATCCCACACATAAAATCACTCCTCGCAACACAAAAAATTGCTGCTACTATCCTAATCGTCTTTATCCTGTCTTAAGAAATCAACAACTAGAAACTATCCGATTTCGGAAGCGTTGTATTTCCCTGCTGATTTAAAAATAAATTTCCGGCCGAATCATTTTGATAAATGCAATTAATGTTCGGAGAACCCTGCAAACTCCCTGTATAACCAAACGTATTCATTCGACGCTTACAGTCATTTACCTGTTCCGAAGTTACAAGATTTTGTTTCTCAAGAATGGCCCAATTATTCTGTCGGATCACACAGCCCGGCTGCATCACAGGCTGCGTTACGAATACATTAAAAGGACTAAGCGTGACAAACACTCGCATATTGGTCACAATGGCGCTAGCTCCAAATTGCTGGCACAGTTCTGCATCAGGAGCTTGCCGATCAATTTCTAGACGAGAATCAATGCTTGTCGGGTTAATATTAGTACTGGAACTAAAGCCAATACCCACAGTCACCCCCAATACAAAGATTCCGCCAAATAAAGCAAGGGTTGCATAATTGACGTTAAACAGAGATTTCCCGGAATCTCGCTCTGGAGGTCTCGAACGATCATAGGGAGTGCGACTATAGCGTGAGCTGGTTTTTCGTTTCATCGGTGCTTAGTAGAGGAACAATGGCTCCCAAGAGTTTATAGGCTCTAGTAAATTTTGAATGATAACTCCAACCACCAATATAGCGATTTAAAACCCTCACCGGAGGTTATATCGAGGTTTTCTATGGCAGATCGTGACACCCTAGTTTTGCTAGATATCCTGATTTCAGCGCGACTGGCAATTAATTATGTTTCAGAGATGACATGGACTGAGTTCCTTGGCAATATTGTCGTGCAAGATGCGGTTATTCGTCGTTTGGAGATTATGGGGATTGCGTCACGAAATTTACCTCCAGAGTTACATAAAACGCTACCGCAGTTACCTTGGTTTGAGTTAGACCAGATTGCGAGAACGATTAGTGAAGAGTACGCGCTGGTAAATATTGCGTTTGTTTGGGATCTGGTCCATAACGATTTGCCGCAATGGTCGCGAGTCTTGGAGTTTGTTTTACCGGATCGTTCGATGATGCCTAATTTGAATCTGGGTGATTAGGGTTATTTTTTCGACATTATTGTTAGGTGTGTGATGCGATCTATTTGGCTGGTGCGTCATGGTAATCGGCTTGATTTTGTGCAACCGCAGTGGTTTAACGAGGCTGTTCGTCGCTATGATCCGCCGCTTTGTCCGTTGGGCGATCGCCAAGCTCAAGAATTAGGGTTACGTCTCCGGGGTGAACCGATTGATCATATTTTTGTGTCACCTTTTGTGAGGGCGTTGCAAACTGCGCAGCATGTCGCCGAGAGCTTAGGGTTACCGCTGCGAGTCGAGTCTGGTTTAGGGGAATGGCACAATAGCGATTGGATGACGGCGGCTCCGATCACTCATCCTTGGGCTGATTGTTTAAAAGATTTTCCACAAATTGATCCGGATTATCTGTCGGTGGCATCACCCGTTTATCCCGAAAATAGGGCGCAAATGCTGGAGCGGGCTGCACAGACAATTTTGGCAATTTCGAGGCAGTATTCCGGTAATTTATTGTTTGTTGGTCACAAGGATCCATTATCTGGCTGTTTTGCTGCGCTTTTAGAAGGAAGAGAAGCAAGCCCCGTTTTTGAGGTTTGTGCTGTGACACAATTGGTTTTGTCGGGCGATCGCTGGCAATGTACAGTGCGAAACGAGACAAGCCACTTGAGCCAGCCGGGTATTCGAGTTGCGCCAAAACATCTCTGCTAAAGTCAACCAGAGTTACGGCTGCCAACTCCTAACGATCATCCTAAAGAACTAATGTTGCGGGTAGATCCAGAATAAAGCTCGTTTTTTTATCCGGTTGAGAAAGACAGCGTAAATCACCGCCGTGACCATCGACCACAATTTGCCGACTGATCGATAGACCCAAACCAGTGCCATGACCATGCTCTTTGGTGGTATAAAACGGTTCGTATAGATGCTGTTGGTTATTTTCGGGAATGCCGATACCGTTATCGCTGATGGTGATGCGCACAAATGCAGGACGTTGCGAAGGCTGGATTAGCTGAGTAGCAATGATAATCTGAGCCTCGCGGTCAATATCTTGCACAGCATCTACTGCATTGGTCAAAATATTGAGGCAGACTTGGTTGAGCTGACTGATATGGCAAGGAATTTCTGGAATCGAGCTATAGTGTTTGACGACTTGAATCGATTTTTCTGTTTTAAAACGATGTTGCAAAAGCACTAGGCTACTTTCTAATGCTTCGTGCAAGTCAAATAATTTTTTCTCACCTAAATCTTGGCGAGCAAATTTCTGTAGATCGATAATCAAATTGCGGATGCGCTCAGAACCATACTGCATAGATGTCATGACTTTAGGTAGATCTCGGCGCAGGTAGTCTAAATCCAAATCTTGGCGTGCTGCTTCTAGGGCTTCGTCGTCTTGATAAGCATCCGTCACTTTGATAAAGGCGAGTAAATCGGTGATGTGCTTTTGTGCATGAATTAGGTTGCCGTAGATGAAATTTAGTGGATTGTTGATTTCATGGGCTAGACCTGCGCTGAGAGAGCCAAGGGTCGAGAGTTTCTCTGATTGGATGAGCTGTAATTGGGTACTTTTTAGCTCTTTGATAGCGGCATTAGCTTCTGCTGCTTTTTGTTCGGCGATCGCCTGATCTTCAATACTCGCTTGATAAAGCTGAGCCTGATGAATATCAATCGCAAAATCAAGATTTTCTTTTTCTCTTTGATATTGATTGACCGCCGCATCAAGCGCAACCAACAAAGACTCCGAAGCTGCCGTCAAAATACGCTGCAAAAAAGTATTTTCTAACGTTAGGTTTTCTTGCTTTTCTTCGACGAGCTGCCTGCCAGACTGAATAAAGGCTTGTACTTGGCGGTCTAAATGGTAGGGCGGCGCGTAGTAAATCCGATAAATTTCTCCAGAATGATGTCCCGATAACTTCTGATTTTTTTCGCCGTGCAACAAACCTGCATGGGACATTTCCATCAGATCCAAAACCCGAACCAATTCTTCTCTTAAATAATTTTGCTGGTTGACTGGTGACGCGACAAGACGAGTACTATACAAAGCCACTCGTTGTGAAAGCATCCGTTGCCGACCACTAACATTAATTACCGCAGCATTAGTCTCTAGCATTTGCTCTAGTTGTTGACTATAAGCTTCATAAATTGAAGCAACAGCTAGGTTAATAAAGAGTAGTAGACGCGGATGCAAACCATGGGACTGAAGATTACCGATGGAATAGAGCAAAGAAGTGCGAGTCCGAGTTAAGGAAAGCATTAGTTAGTCCTTAGGTTTAAGACCGTAAATCAAACGAGTACAAAGATGTAAAGCCGTTCGCTAGGTCTAGATCAAATATCTCACGATCATAGTCTTCCTGTCTTGAAAATGAGGGTATCCAAAACTACCAAATAGAAAAATTCAATTAAAGAAAATAGCTTTACAGTTCCTTCACAAAACTCAGAAATATGTTGACGACAAGGTGAAGGGTATCATCACTTGCTATGAGTAAAAAGAATAATTTATTATTAGTATTAAATAATTTTGAAAGTATTGACTCTAGGTATTAAATTAGCGAGTTGTCGGATGAATACTGCTCGAATTTGAGTGGATTTACGCAATAAAAAAGTTCTTCCAATCTGAAAGAACTTTTTATGATTTTTGTGATTTTAAATTGAAAATATTAGGATTCTGATTCTGATGTATTGGGTTGATTGAAGCTGGGAGAAATAAAGGCAACGATTACGCCCATGAGGAATCCCATAACGTTGCGGAAAAGGGGTAACCAATCTGATGTTCTGGTGACGACGGGGCCAATACCGAATGCGAGAAAGAGAATGCCCCATAGTGGTGACATGATCAACGCCCACTGCCAAGCGAAGGCTTGACCTTCTTTGCGAGGGATTCCGGCAAAGCCACAGATGACGCCACCGAGGACGGAACTAATTAGGGTGAGAATCCATTGCTCGCGGGGTAAGCCGGGAACGACGAGACAACCGCCTTCTCGGACAAGGCATAATTCTGCTGTTTCGAGGGCGTCGGCGATCGCCTGATTTTCACCATGGTCACGCACGTAGTAGATATTGCCGAAGCGAGTCTGTAGCTCGATCCAAAAGCTACGAGGCATTAATTCGTAGACTGCATCACCGATGCTAAAGGCGAGTAAATTACCACCACGTCCGTCGGCAACGAGTAATACACTTTTTTCATCCAATCCCCAATATTTTTTAACGGCTCGGCCCGGAGAGCGCTCAAACTGGGTCAACACGCGCATTTTCCAGCCTGTGTCGGTCTCGAATTGTTCGATCTCTTTGACCATGTTTTCTTCTTGCAGTTGGGGCAAAAAGTTGGCTAGGTCGACGATGGGCGTCTGGAAATCGGGCAGTAGCTCTGGATTGTTCGTCGCAAAGGCTGGGGTGGCGATCGCCCATGCCATGACGGCTAAACAAACCGCAAAGAGACTACGGAGCAATTTTCGGGGGATAGGATGAGTCATAGGTTATGTCTTAAGGAATTAAGCCAACGAGCACCCTCAATTATGAAAATTGATGGTCGGTTTATTACAGGTTGTTACTTTATCTTAAGTATTCTAAGGTTTTTTTCGCGCTTTTTCGAGCTAGCTCTCTAAAATAGGTCGCTCTAGAAGCGGATCCTAGCCAAATTTTTTGCTTAATTGTTGCAGTTTTCTGATGGCTGGATGAGTGGCGGAAAAGGAAATTATTCTATTCGTATCAAGAATTTCGGTGCAAGGAATCACGCCCACCACGCTATTACTGTAGGCGATCGCCTCAAATTGCTTAACCAGAGCAGCATCCCACAATTTCTCTCGGACAATTTCGCCAGATTGTTGAAGTTGCTCTAAAAGATGAGCGCGCATGACACCGGGCAAAATATCTCCCGCACTAGCGGGTGGCGTGTACCATTTTCCGGCCGTAAATCCCCACAAATTACCGGTTGTCGTTTCTAACCAAATACCATTTTCATTGAGCAAAATTGCTTCATCTGCACCTTGCTGTTTGGCCTGCTGCATTGCTTGCCATGCGCCTAGATAATTGCCTGTTTTAAAGTCTGCAAGGGATCTGCTGTAGCGGCGATCGCCTGCCAACCAAACTTTAATTCCCTGTTGTTGTTTCTCTGCTAATTGTGGCGGTAAAGCTCGGCCCAAAATCAGTTCGCGGCCATCACTCAATAATGTAATTCGTACCACTGGATAATCTGCGGCAACTCGCTTTGCACCGTCGGTAACGCTCGACCAATTCGGTTCGGGCCAGCCCATCTTTGTAACGGTATTGCGGAGGCGATCGCCGTGCCGTTGCCAAAGCGTACGCGGATCCGTCAGTGACTGCCCATAGACCCGTAGTGTCGTAAAAATTGTCGCCCCGAACAGAAAACTTGGATCAAAAATAGACAGCGAAATTTGATCACCCTCAACCCATTTTCCCGCGTACCAATAGCCCACTAACCTACGCTAAGCTGCCCGCAGACGTTTGGGACTTCACCCGCCGGAGCAGCCAGTCAAAGCGCGTTGTCGCCAGCTCATAATGTTCAATCACGCTCTCTGGTATTTCTTCGCTTGTAATGCTTTGATTGAAAACAAAATCCTTATCTTGCCCCAGCGATCGCACCGTATTGCGCAAACGACTGGCTAAAAATGTGGCGATCGCCCGATTGAACCTTGCCGAAAACCCAACATCCTGCTGCAAACGCTCAAAAATCTTGTGTCGCGGAATCGACAACACCAAAGACTCCTCAATCGTCTCCACACTCGCCGTCGGTAGCCGTTGATCCATAAAAGACAACTCCCCAAACACCTCACCGCTGGTCAATATCGCAATCTCCCGAATCGCATCCTGCGCAAAAATTGAAACCGAAACAACCCCTTCTAACAATAAATACAAATTCTCTAGCGGCTGATTTTCCCGAATCAAGACCGTCGTCGGTGGCACTTTGGCAATCGAACCCGCCGTGATCAACCAATCAATATCATCATCATTCAATTCTCCAAATAGAAATAGAACCTTCTGCATTGTGTCGTCCTTGGCACTGCCATGCGTCGCTACTTACTTCAGATGCATTCTTTACTTGTGTTATTCCGGACAAGTGACTATCAGTAACGATATTTTCATTAGTCTGGATCAAGTGTACACAGATCAACTCCGACTCTAAACATTTTTTCAACAATTTCACTATTCCTTGATCATTGCGTTGTTGCCTAAATTCTGGGCTATAGTTGCGCTCGCAGGACAAACTGATAATCGCCACCCGGCTCTAGCTGATAGTCGCAGTGCTCTAAAAAGCGGCCAAGCGGTTCATAAATCAAGGCTCGCCCAAAGGATGGATGCACCCGTAATTTGTCTTGCCGAAAATACCACTGGAACTCCCATTGATAGGAGCCAGCTTCTACCTCTCCCACAATTTTTCCTTGTGGCCAAGACTGTCGCAAAATTCGCACATTTGCAGTGGTGGTTGGTAGCACAGAAGAACTCACTGTTTTTTTGAAGATGTAATGGTGGTTGTTGATATTTATTGTGCCGATTTTTTTGGAAAAAGACAGGTATTTGTCTAAATTTTCCTGACAAAAGACTGGTGAAATGGGCTTGATTCTGCTGGGGAGAAGTAAGGTTACCATGAAGACACTGAAAATTTTCGGCTGAAGATTTTCGTTGAGCTGATCTCTTATTTGGGCATCTATCTATGCGCCTCCGTCAAAAAACGCTATTACTGATTAGTGCTTTGTTGGTGAGTCTAATTGCTGTTCTGTATGGTAGTTTGTCGGTCATTTTGGGCCGAAGTTTCGCGGATCTTGAAGCGGAAGATACGCAACGCAATGTCCAGCGGGTGAAGGAGGCGTTGTCGGAGGAGATTAAGCAGCTCAATGTTTCTGCGGAAGATTATGCGTCTTGGGATGATACTTATGCGTATGTGGTGGGCCAAAATGCGGGCTACCCGGCGATAAATTTGATTGATGAGTCGTTTGCTGGTTTGGGAATTAATGCGATCGCCCTGTTAAATGACCAAGCTGAGATTGTCTTTGGGACGGGTTTTGATCTGGAGGCGGAGTCGCGCACATCGTTGCCACCCGGTTTGAAGGCCCAATTTGTTTCGGAAAATCCGTTGGTGACCCACGGCAATTTAGATAGTGAAACGACTGGTATTTTGATGCTGGAAGATCAGGCGATCTTGCTGGCCTCGCAACCAATTTTGACGAGTGCGGCAAC
>JBARRZ010000108.1:0-2081 GCA_049644465.1 Limnothrix sp. | reverse complement strand
CTTCATGCCTGTCCAACCCTGTTACCTTTCATTGTCGGCAACGGTTTGTATGACAGGTCTGGTGCCAGAGCTTGACTGCTCCTGAAGTTGATCACCAGAATCGTGAAAATCTTTCTCGCTTGGCCCTTTAGGGCCGCGCTTTATTCTCACATGCTCACACGATCACCAATTTGCCAGTATGTACCGTCCCTCCGTCAATAGAAAATTTTAGCTTTTGCTGTGGTAAGAATATAAAACTCTAAATTGCGCCAATCAATCAGAAGTAATTGCATGACCAAATCTCTCCGCACAAATAAGTTTGTTGCTGCGACTGCTGAGATTCTATTTATGACAGGGCATTACAAAACCCTGATTTGAACCATGTGCTCAAAATCGAGTTACGCATATCAACGTGTTCCCCGGCGTCTAAACTGCTTATCAATGTAAAAAGGAATTTTTTTCGTCTTAACCCTTTCACGACCAAGGCTTAAAGATCGTATATCGTCTCTAAAATGTAGTAAATAGCAGCATTCGATTGGCCAGAACGGAAGTTTCATACTTGTGTTGCCCTCTGTTGCGTTTCGAGGCCTTGTCATCAAATGCCTTTTGTATACAACACATGTTACGAAAATCGAATATCATTGCTTAAAGATTGTATATGTTCTCTAAGGGGGAAATGGATTCTGGAAGTAAAAAAAGTTGCTGATAAAACCAACCACGTTGGTGGCAAGAGAAGAAGCCGACACGTCGAATGATGGCAACGGCCGGGTGAAGAACCAAGCGAAAAGTGACAAAAGGGCTTGCTGAAGTAGCAGGAGTATTGGGAGGTGATGTCCCCAGCACGGACGAAAATGTCGCATCCGACACGAACGCACCCTCCGATGCGTTTTTTGATTCCTTTGAAGAGGACCTTACGCTGGCCGATTCTGAAGAAGTTTTTGAAATCTCGGATCTGGGGAGCGATGATGTTGCTGTTGCACTGGAGCATAGAGATTTGCTCGGATTTGGGTTAAGTAATGTCCGCAAATAAGATCATTCAGTCGGAATGATATTTGCAAATACAAATATGTGTTGGAATGAAATATTGCACTAAATACACAACTTGACCCCAGAGTTTCCTAGTCATTATCAAATTAAGCCACAGCATTGAATCGCGCATTTTGGTTGTTATATCAACTTACCTTTGATTACCAGCAAGTACATAGATGGTTTGAATAGATACTGGTGATTTCAGGCCATGCAACTCTATTCTCTCCCCCTGCCTTGTCATAGGTTGCCAACAAGGAGCTCACAATATTGATCCAACAATGAATTTGTATTTGAGTGTAGACAATCATGCTTGAAAAATCACACAGCCTTCTAATTTTGCCAGTGAAACAAAGTCAAAGACAGTGGCACCAATGAGCAGCAGGTATAAAATAATAAGTTGGTACTGAATGATTTTGTTGAGTTTGGGTGACTCAATCTCTTCATCCTTTGATGCTGTGATTAACAAGAAAAACATATTCAAGCCCAAACGGGCATTGTAGAATGATATTAGTGCATATTTGCATTTAGTATATCCAAATATGCATATTAGTAGAAATATTCCAAGATATTCGATTCGTTACCCCCTCATATTCGTGCGAAGCGGATACAGATATGTGTTCGCGAATTATTCGGATGCACACGAATCAGAGCGGAGCTCTATGCCACACAATTCTTTTCTTACCCTGATGCGCTTTCTGTCGGGGTTCGCACCACTGCCCTTTCAGGCCTCATCCGACAAAAGCATAAAACCGCCAAAAGATTTGGCGCCAAAGACCGGAACACTTACAGCTGTTAGTACATGTCCCTATCATATATAATATTAAAAAGTTATAGTGTTCTGTTGTTTGTTGGTTTGTGACGGCGATGCATAATCGAGCATTCCGATTGGCTGTCGAGCCATCGAAAAGCTGTGAAGAGAACCCGTAGGGTTCTCTCTGCTCCACCGTACGTTTTTTACGAGAACCCGGAGAATTTTTTCCCAAGCGAACACACGGTACGCACGAAAAAACGAAAATGCGCCACACATCACCTTCTGCATCCGTCTGTTTCAGGATTCGAGCTGTACTTACTTA
>JBARRZ010000107.1:0-9176 GCA_049644465.1 Limnothrix sp. | reverse complement strand
CTCCAAGGTCGATTCTAAAGCTTTTTCAAGTTCTGCTAAAGAGCTGACAATTGTACAAAATCGATAGAGGAATTGCGAGCGAGTAGTACTGACATTGCAGCATAGAGTTTCGAGGTCGATATCTGGTTTTTCTCGACACAATGTTTGGTATTGTGCGATTAAATTTTGCAGAGCCGTTTGTGTGTTTGCTGAGATCAGAAAAATTTGTATAGGCAGTCTTGATGATGGCTGTATTTGAGATTGCTGTGGTGCGTTTTGAATAATCGCATGGACGTTGGTTCCGCCTAAGCCAAAGGCGCTAACACCACTGATGAAAGGGCGATCGCCGTCAGTGATTGTTGTTAATGTTTGAGGAATCTTTAAACATAGTTTATCCAAGGCAATAGCAGGGTTTAGTTTCTGGAGGTGGAGATGTGGCGGTAGTTGCTGATGGTAAGCAATCAAAGCTGTTTTAATCAGTCCAGCGATGCCTGAAGCTGTTTCGGTATGGCCTAAATTTGTTTTGACAGAACTAACATAACAGGGGTTTTCTGGCGATCGCCCTCTACCTAATACTCGCCCAATTGCCTTTAGTTCAAGCGCGTCACCAATAAGTGTGCCTGTTGCGTGAGCTTCAATATAGTTGACCGATGCGGGATCGATATTCGCCTGCTGATAGACTTTTTTCAGTAGATCAACTTGCGCCTGCAAATTAGGAGCTGTCAAACCATTACTACGGCCGTTGTGGTTCACCGCACTATTTTGAATGACTGCATAGATGCGATCGCCATCAGCCTGAGCTTGAGGCAAAGATTTGAGCAACACAAGGCCAACCCCATCACTACGCACATATCCATCCGCTGAAGCATCAAAAATCTTACAACGACCATCCGCAGCAACAAGACCAGCTTCCTGTATTTGCACAGTACCGTGATCCGTCAAAATGAGGTTAATTCCACCAGCCAAAGCCAGCTCCGATTCCTCTGTCCAGAGACTGCGGCAAGCTCGATCCACGGCGACGAGAGATGATGAACAAGCTGTGTCGATCGCCATACTCGTACCTTGAAAATCGAAAAAATAAGACAGACGATTCGCTGCTAAACTGCGTTGATTTCCTGTCGTTGCATCAAAGCGCTGTTTAGCTTCTTCGTCTAGCAACTCATAATAGTTAGCATTATTAATCCCAATGAAAATACCAGTATTGCTACCCGCTAAATCTTGAGGAATTTTGCCTGCATCTTCAAACGTTTCCCATGCTACTTCTAATAATAAACGTTGTTGAGGATCCATTAAATTTGCAGACTCTGCTGCAATATCAAAAAAATCTGCATCAAATTGATCTACGTTAGCAAGCTGTCTTTTAGAAGGTTTTATTTTATCAGATTGAGATATTTGTGATGACTCTTTTGCAACAGTTTCTCGACCTTGTGTTAGTAAATCCCAAAATTCATGATGATTGTTGATATTCGGAAAACGACATCCAATCCCGATAATTGCAATTGGTGTTTTTTGCATGCTTATCTCAATTTTTTTACGCTCGCTTTAGGCTCTAAATAATATCTTTAACTTCTAAAAATATCCTTTTATAATTTAACTTTCAGTTGAGTCAAAGGTTATTTCTAAAGTCTTCAAACCTCTTAGCGTAATGCTTTCTCGCCAGTCTAAGTCTTCAGAAACGAGTTGGGGATTTTGTAGCTGATTGGCGATCGCCTCAATTGCAATTTGGCCTTGCATCCGTGCTAAAAATGCACCTAAACAAAAATGGATACCACCACCGAAAGGTAAGCGATGATTCTCTCGAAGAAAGTCTACTTTATTTGGCTCCGGAAAGATCTCTGGATCACGATTTGCCGCACCAACACATAAAATGATTTTATCTTTTTCTTTGATAGTTTTTTCTCCTATTGTGATGTCTGTTTTTGCTAATCGTGCAATAACTTGTACTGGGCTATCGTAACGGAGTAGCTCTTCTATGGCAGGTTTGATCAGCTCTGGTTTTTCGCGTAATTGTGTTATAAGTTCAGGCTGTTTAATTAATGTTGTGAGGGCATTGCTAATTAAACTTTTGGTGGTTTCCTGTCCCACGATAAACAGCATTACGCAGAACCCTAAAATTTCATCTTGGGTGAGTTTATTTTCTTCCTCTTCTGCTGTGACGAGTTCACTGAGTAAACCAGCATCTGGATTGTTTCGTTTTTTCTCAATGATTTCTAATAAATAATGTCGTGCTTCGATTGCCATCTCATTTTGGCGTTGATAGCCTTTGAGTGACATGGGTTGGTCGAAGACAAAAAATAGTTCGTAAGACCAGCGAATTAGTTTGGTGTGATCTTCTGGGTCTAAGCCGAGGATATGTGCCACGGTGAGCGCTGGCAAGGGACTGGCAAAGTCGCGAATGACATCCATTTTGCCGGTGTGCTTTACTTTTGCTAAAAGCCGATTGACATTTTCTTGCACAATAGGCCGCATTGCCTCAACTGCTTTGGGACTAAAGTGCGAAAAGACGAGATTTTTTAGGCGGTTGTGATCGGGTGGCTCTAAGAAAAATAGCCATTTGTGAATGGTCTGGGCGAGTGGATCGAGGTTGCCCGATGCTAAATATTTATTTTTACTGGTCAGGCGCTCGGGTAAGTCATCGACCACAAAGTTTCGGTCGTCTTTAAGGATTCTGTTGACGTCGTCGTAGCGAGTGATCACCCAAGCTTTTAGAAAGCTCCAGTGAATGGGATCTTCTCGGCGTAGGGCTGCGTAGGTTGGATAGGGATCTTGGTGAAAAGCTGCGTCAAAGGGGTTGAATTTAACGGAGGTGGTCATGGCAAGTTAGGCAGTTTGGGTTTGGTGGTGTGGTGTTGGCGATGATTTTTTGCGTGACTAGGAAGAAAAGAGGGCGATCGCCTCATGAGCTGGTGAATTAGTTTTCGATAAATTCCTCTACTAAATACTCAGTGAGACTCTCGATATCGGTATATTCCCAAAGTAAAGTCGAGTCGAGTTCGACGTGTAACCATGTGCCAAGCTCGCCTGTGATTTCAAGCATTACTGAGGAGTCTAAGCCGTATTGTGCAAAGGATTCGTCAATTTCGATCTCGTCTTGATCAAGATGCAAAACTGCTGCGATATGTTGAATTAACCAAGCTTGAATTGTGGCTGCTGTGATCGGTTCATCGCTAGCTTCTTCCATCGGTTGGGCAGTCGTTTCAGGCGTTGCCTGGGTGGATTGTTGCCATGTACCGAGGGTTTCAAGGTTGCCTTCAATGAATTGCTGGCGACATAAACGGCGCTGAATTTTGCCGCTGGATGTTTTGGGGATGCTACCGGGTTTGATCAGGGCGATCGCCTGAACTTGGAGATCATATTCTGCGGCGATCGCCTCCCGTATCGTCGTCACAACCTCATCCACATCGAGAGTACGCCGAGCAGTCCGTTCAATTTCTTGCACAATCACCAACTGCTCCCCACTAGCTTCCGTGATACTAAAAGCTGCGCCCCCGGCCGGACTCAAGTCTGGGTGACAGCTCGCTACCGTAAACTCCAAATCTTGCGGGTAATAATTCCGTCCCCAGATAATCACAACATCTTTTAAACGACCCGTAATAAACAGCTCGCCCTGATGTAAAAATCCTAAATCACCAGTGCGGAAAAAGTTTGTGCCGTCCAGTTCTGCTTGGAAAGCCTCTACTGTCGCTTCTGGTTTGTGCCAATAACCTTGGGCAATACTGCCGCCCGTTACCCAAATTTCGCCGATAGCATCTTCATCGCAGGGTTTAAGACTATCAATATCAACAATTTTGACTTGAGTTTCTAAACGAGTTTGTCCACACCCCACTAACTGTCTACTGTTTTCTGTTGTCGCCAAAACTACTTTGTTCTGTTCAAGATCCTTCGCCGAGACATCAAGCAGCGTTGGCTTCTGAGCAACAGAAACGCCTGTAATCATCAACGTCGATTCCGCCATGCCGTAACAAGGGTAGAAATATTTTGCTTGAAAACCAGAAGTTGCAAATTTTTCTGTAAAGACTTCTAGGGTTGCGGCTCGGATTGGTTCGGCTCCGTTATAGGCACTCAGCCAACCGCTTAGATCAAGTTTCGCTTGTTGTTCTGGGGTGATTTTGCGACAGCATAGATCGTAGCCAACGTCCGGGCCACCGCTATGAGTACCGCGATATTTCGTGATTGCTTCTAGCCAACGGATCGGTTGTTGTAAAAAAGCGGTGGGCGGCATCAGTACCCCCAAGCAACCGGTGTAGAGCGGCTCTAAAATACCATCGACTAAACCCATATCGTGGTAGTGCGGTAGCCAGCTCACAGAAACGCTTTCTGATGTTAGTTCAAAGCCTGTCTGAATGGTCTGTAGATTATGTAAAAGGTTGCCATGGCTGACCATCACGCCTTTGGGCTGGCCTGTAGACCCAGACGTGTATTGCAGAAAAGCGATATCTTCTTGCTCAATATCGAGTCGTTCTGAGGCGGAATCTGTCAGTTCTAAACTATCTGTGGCGATCGCCTTGAGACTTTTTAGTGAATCTGCCGCCTGAAGCTTGGACTCTAATTTTGCCAACATCGCAGTCGTGCTCAGCAGCGCAACCGCTTGTGTATCTTCGGCAATTAAAGTGAGGCGCTCTAGAGGGCGATTAGGACGCGGTGGATAAACCGGAACAGCAATTACCCCAGCCGCTAAACAACCCAAAAACGCAACAACGAAATCTAAGCCGGCCGGATAAACTAAAAGCAGGCGATCGCCCTTTTTCGTGAATGTTTGTAGATATTGAGCCAAGCCAAAAACCTGCTCTAATAACTGCTTATAGGTCAGCGTTGCAGTTTCCGTTTTGCCATTTTCTAGAAAAATGTAGGCTAAGTCTGTGGCTTTTTTTATCTGAGAATGGTGGCAAACAAAATCAATTAGATTGGTCGGAGTAGAAAGCATTAGCGCGGTTTTGCGAGGGTAAGGTGAACGTCTGCAAAGGTAGATCTGCTGTCACAGTGGCGATTGAGTAATCTCATCAATCTTCGCTTCAAACTAGGTTAAACAATTTGCCGACTGATATTCTGTTCAATTTTAAACAATGGTTTCTGGATATTTAGGATAAATCAGCTCATTTTGCCCCAGATCTTGGTTGCTTTGAGTTTGTAACCTAGCATCTCAACAAGCAAAGTCGCTATTGTCGGCGATCGCCCGACCCTATTTTTGACCGCCCTAATATTGGTTATAAAAACGTTTTTATTTTTTAAACTTTTCTAAGTAAGCCGCTGCTTCCGCTAGCTCTGTTGCACTAGGTTGATAACTCGTCGCAATCAATTCTTGCAGATCTGCTTTGATCACTTCAACAGAGCACAATTGGTACAGGCCATCATCCCCCGGCATACGACGATAATTATCGATCATTCCCTCTAAACTTGCCAACATTTGCCGAAGTATCTGCTGACAATTAATAGCGACTTCAGCACCGTCAATAATAGATTCAGCCTTAAGCCGATCAATATAGTCGTCATAGCTATCGAGTACTATCTCTGCATCTCTAACACCATGCCGGAGATAAGCATACGTATCAAGGTCATGGTGATTCGACCAAGCATGTGCCTTATCCCTCGCCCGCTTAGTGACGCGATGGATGATGGCTTGCAAATAACTACTTCTGCTTTTTCTCATCTATATAATCGGCTCGTTACTTTCTGCAGATTTTAAATAAATTCAGAAATATCTTCCTTACAGTCGTCTGCTAGGTATGACAAAGATCTAAAGCGTAAACCGACCAACTGTTCGTAGAGGGGATTTAGTTTGCACATGGGCGGAATATGGACGATCTTTTTGCCAAATAGCTTGATATCCCGCTCGAATGGACATTGTGGCGGAATCATTTTACAAACAAAGCGCGCCACACGAGGATCATCAACGTCCATTTCATCGAGCCAATTACGGATGGGTTTGAGGGTATCGAGTGGTACGTCTGTTACTGCTTCTTCTTTGACTACTTTGTCTGGGTCATAGATGGTGTGCTCTAGGCTATGGAGCGCAGTCATATCGACGCCTAGTGCTGTGCCAAATTCTTTGATTTTGTCTGATTCGACAACGGAATAAACGCCATCGGCGATCGCCATCATTACCGCTGTACGCAAAAAGTTCTCGCTGATTTTTTCATCGTCTCCAAAACTTTCAGCAAGCTCTACCGCATCAATGGCGTTCAACTCGCCGATTTCGTGGTGCGGCATCAGTTCAGCTTGCGTCAGACGAGTGATTAGTTGCTGTTCTTGCACGTCAAACTGGCCGTCAGCCCAAGCAATGGTGAGTAAACCTCTTAACCACGCAGTAATCTGGCGATCGCTGTAGGAAATTGTGTTCGGAAGAGTATCCATAGGTATTTTATTTCACAATTTAAGTTCACCTTTTATTGTAAAGAACACGAATGGGCAATGGCAGCTAAATTTGAGTGCTCACGGCTTAGGCTTCTACTTTCACACCGCGCCAAAATGCGACATAGCCTTTGATATTTTCGGCTTTGGCTTTGGGTTCTGGATAATACCAAGCCGCATCTTTATTTTGCTCACCATTAATTTGAATGGTGTAATAGCTAGCTTGGCCTTTCCAAAAGCAGTTGGTGTGGGTATCGCTGCTGGTGAAATATTCTGATTTAATGGCGTCTGGTGGAAAGTAATAGTTACCTTCGACAATTTCGCAGTTGTCGCTTTCGGCGATGATGGTGTCGTTCCAAGTTGCTGTTGGCATGGGTAAAATATAGAGCTTAAAATGCTCTGCTAAAAAGGGTGAATGAGGTCAGGACAGGCGATCGCCCTACATGAGAGTTTACTGTAATTTCCACTCGTCTTAGGGTCAATTGATCGGCGTACCTGCATCAGAATCTTGTAAATTGTCTAGATCAATAATTCGTCTTGGCGCAACTTCTTCTACTTCGATATTTTCAAGATCGGTTGCATTTTCAATCTCTATATCTTCCATACCCTGCTCAATCTCAACCTCAACTTCTGTATCGAGCGCCTCTTCAAGTTCTATTTCTCGAAGTTCTTCCTCAAGCTCATTATCAATAGCTTCATCCATGATGTCGTCGTTGTCTGCTGGCGAAGGCGTGAAGAGTGGTGTTTCTTCCATCATGTCTGATGATGATTCGGTGTCAGGTTCTGGCTCTGCTTCTGGTGCCGGTTCTTCGTAGAAATTGAGCAGAAATTTTGCCTCTGGATAATAAAGACTCCAAATTTCTGGATCAGGATAACTTGTCCATTCACGGCGGGACACGCGCAATTTCAACACTGGGGCGATCGCCGCACTTTTTTGGCCAAGCACTGTGAGGCGGACTTCCGTGCGGAGGAGATCTTTATCAAATAATTCTTGCACTTTGACCTCGGCATTAGCCTCAGCTCGCGCGATAAAAACATCGTAGGATTCTTCTTCAGACGGTTCGATGAGCATAGTCGTCGTTAATGTCGTTTGGGCGATCGCCGGCGCTGTTTTAAACAGCATTTCCCAAACCACCATGCCACTACCAACTGTTGCGCTAGTCAACAAGAGAGGTAAGACCGTACCGAGGCGAAAAATCAACTTAGAAAACATGACAAAATCCTACAATCAAAAAATTAAATGTGCATAGACTTAGCGAAGTGCATCAACATTTGGAAAAGCAATGTGATCTCTTTTTTTCGGTTCAATCAAATTCTAAACATCTTTCGTCGCCTTATGATTTTCATTACCTTCTTTAAGAAAAGCTTACAGTCTGAATCAGTGAGTCCTAATTGCCGTCATCCTATACAGAGAGCCTTTGGTTTAATCCTCTCGTAATCTCTCTATGATTCTGACTTCTTTGACTCCTGATATTGCGTGGATTGTTCCTTGGCATAAACTGCAACAACTGTGTCATCTCTGGCGAGAGTCCGGACTTTCGGTGGATGCGACAGATCGCATCTATTTTAACGGAGATGAGCTGCTAGAAGCTGGTTTTGCTGTCAACTACGAGATTTGCCATATTCTTGTGGGGCCTAACTTTACGGCTTTGCTCTGGGGGAAACCTCAGCTCAGTGTACCCCACGAAAATGATCAGGCTTCAGAAAAATATGAGGTGTTTATTACCTTTGCGCCGCTAGAAATGGCACGGGTACTAGAAAAATTAACTCACGAAGGTGCTCCTGCCATACCGCAGTTAACGGCGTTAAAAGAGCTGGTTTTACCGGATCACTCTAATGTTCCCCATCAGATAATGTTGCGGTTGTTGGCAATTGGGCGATCGCCACAGGTTCAAGAACTGTTGCCCGCAGAAGCCACGGCACCGAACCAGCCCATCAGTGTTCTTTTAAATCAACGCTTAGAGCAAGAACGTATTCTCAATAGCGTTACGCATCGCATTTACCAAAATCAAGATGTGATGGTGGTGCTGCGCATGGCTTTAGAGCAGGTTCAGCAACTGTTGCGGTTAGATCGACTGCTTGTTTATCAGCTCGACGTCTCTACGGACATACCAGACCACATTGTGAATCAAATCACGTTTGAGGTGCTGTCATCGAAAGCTGTCTCTTCCCTGTTAGAGCAAGAAGAACACCTTGCGCCAGCCATGCAGCAGCAAGTGCGGGAATATTATCAAGAAGGAAATTTTCTGACGATTAACGACAGCGCGCAGGCCACTAATCTGGATCTCTGTGTTCCGTTACTAGAGGCCGAGGCACAACCCAGAGCGAGCTTGACGATTCCGTTGCTGGTAGAAAATCGCTTGTGGGGTTTACTCATTGCTCACCAATGTGAAACGCCTCGCCGCTGGCGTAGAAATGAAACGGCTTTCTTGTCTCATGTGGCGGAATATTTGGCGATCGCCATCCTACAAGCCCGTTCCTACCGACAATTACAAGAACAGAAAAACAGCCTCGAAACCCTCGCCAAACAACGTGCGAAAGAATTAGAAGACGCTTTACTCTCTGCCCAAGTTGCTATCCAATCCAAAAAAGAATTTATTCACATTATGAGCCATGAGCTGTTGACGCCGCTCACCTCAATCATCGGTTTATCTAACACTTTAAGTTACTGGTCTACCCCAGAAAACACCACTAAATTACCTGTCGAAAAACAGCAAATTTATCTAAAAACAATCCATGAAAGTGGCCTAAAATTGCGCAATTTGCTCCAAGACATTTTGGATTTTTCCCAAACAGAAGCCGCTCGTTCTTTTCTCGATTTACAGCAGTTTTCACTCAAAAAACTAAGC
>JBARRZ010000106.1:0-6761 GCA_049644465.1 Limnothrix sp. | reverse complement strand
ATTTGTGTCATCTAACACTTAAGTATTCTTAACACTGAGTTGTCTTTATCTAAGCTTCACAAAAGAGTTGTTTCACTAATTTGACATCGCAATCACAAAAAAAGATTAAGGAGTCTTTTTCTCACTTAAACAATTATGTTTATTTTGTTACAGCCTTTTCATGGGTAAAAGTAGAAAGAATACGCTAGTTGCTATGTGAAGTTGACATAAAGACGAACAAAAAGAATAGTATCCGTTACTCATAGAAATGGCTGATTTTATTGAGTTTGGGATACACGGAACTGTTTCTCAGCTATTATTCAGTCATACACACAAAGACTAATTTCAGAAAGTACTTGAGGTAAGGCGTCAACTCCAAGCTGCAAGATTTTCTCTCTTCCCATCGGCTGAGATTTATAGCAAGTCAAGCGATTTACTTAACTCAAAGCCAGCAACAACTTTTTACACACAATTTTTAGGTTAATGAGGTAAATTATGAAAAATCAACTTTTACTCGGGGCGATCGCCACTTCTGCTTTTGCCGTGACTGCTGCTGTTGTCGCTCCTAGTGCCAGCGCTTTGACAATGCAGCTAGGTTCATATTCTGGTAATGATACTGGTGCAATGGGGACAGGCGTTTCTAACTTAAATGCTTTGCTACCCGACTATAGTTGGTCAGTGGCCGGTAAATCTGATGAAGGTTTTGGTTCCTTCTCTAGCGGTGGTGACGGCACAAAAACTGGAACTTGGAATACATCTTTGAGCGGATTTGGCGCATTCTCCGTCAAGGCTGCTACTGGTTATTTGTTATTTAAAACTGATGATCTGTCTACTATTGATTGGAGTACTCTCGGGTTACTCAACAACGGTGGCAAACAGCCTGGATTGTCTCACTTAACTGCTTACATTGGCGCTTGTGTTGCTAATTGCGAGCCTCCAACAGATGTTCCTACACCTGCTGCTGTTCTACCTATTCTTGGTGGTCTTTTCGGCGCAGCTTCTCGTCGCAAAAAAGGTGAATCTGCTGAAGCATAAATTACAAGATTTACTCGCTATCTGAGATTTAACGGCGATACAAATTAATATTTTCTCGTAAGGGGTTTCGTTGATGAAATCCCTATTTTTTTGTTTTTGTAAAAGATTTTTTGATGCTCTGAATAGCCCAGAAGATTAAGTCTGGTTCATAGAAAAGAGCATAGTTTTGCTGCTGTAACTGTTGCTTGAGCCACTGTCCATCGCCCCCCGTTATGGCGATCGCCCCGGTTGAAAATTGTTGTTGCCAATCTTGAATAAAACTTTCAATTCCGGCCAAAACCGTATGCACAATGCCACTGGCGATCGCCCCGCCCGTATCCATTGCCCAGCGAGTGGGTAAAGTCTCCGGTAGCTCTACTGTCGGTAACTCAGCTGTTCTTTTAGCAAGCATCCGAAACTGCAACCGCAACCCCGGTAAAATTGCACCCCCAAGAAAGCGGCGATCGCCATCCACTGCCGAGAAAGTCAACGCCGTACCACCATCGATTACAAGGCAAGGAAAACCAAACTTTTCGCTCGCACCCCACATCGCTAAAGCCCGATCAATGCCGAGAGTTGGATATAGATTTTTTAAGGGAATATCTTTAAGGGTGATTTCTTTTGCGTCAGGAATTTTTTCGCAGATAAAAATAGTTTGCTGGGGCACTACTGAAGCAAAATAGACAGTTTCGGGTAGGGGATTTGGCAGAATATTGTGCTCATTGTGCCAAGTTTCAATCAGTATTTCGCCTGAAAATTCAGCCCAGTGTAGCCGCGAATTGCCAATCATTAACGCGTGCCATATTTCGGGTATTTGCTTTCCCAATTTTTAAAAACCAGCGGGGAAACTTGAAGGGCGAACTTTAAGGAATTTGGTCGTGTCTTTGCGTTGCACTTCGATGATCAATTCTCCACCGATAATGCTACTATCCACAGCTTCTTGAACTTCGATGGCGGTATGAATTTTGCGATCGCCCACCTTACGGATAATGTCGCCTTCTTGCATATCGGCGATCGCCGCTGGAGAATTTTTCACCACACTAACCACCAAAACGCCGTACTCATTACTGATGTCGCCGACAGCGTCCTGAAAATATTCCTTGGCCCGCGCTTTCCCCTCACCATCAAGCGTCAGCATCCGAATACCCAGATAAGGATGATCCGCTTCGCCCTTACTAAATAATTGTTCCGCAACACGCTGAGCCGTTTCGATGGGGATCGCAAAACCCAACCCCTGAGCATCCGTCCGAATCGCCGTATTAAGACCAATCACTTCACCCCGCACATTGAGCAGCGGGCCACCAGAATTACCCGGATTAATCGCCGCATCTGTCTGAATAAATCGCACCCGTTTGTCGGGGATACCCACCTGCGCACTCGGTCGATCTAACGCACTAATAATGCCAATCGTGACCGTATTATCAAACCCCAAAGGATTACCGATGGCGATCGCCCATTCACCGGGGATCAATGTTTCCGCCGTACCCAATTTTGCAGTCGGGAGATCATTCGCTTCGATCTGCACCACCGCAATATCCGTCAGCTCATCAACGCCCATCACCTTACCTTCGTAGATCTGGCCATCCTTGAGCGTGACCTTGACCGTAGAACTACCTTCCACCACATGAGCATTCGTCACAATCCGACCATCTTCGCTCAAAATAAAGCCAGAACCCGTACCCTGCTCGACTTCATCCTCAGCAAAAGACGGCAAATCTTCTTCTAATTCAAAAAAACGTTTGAATAATGGTGACGACAAATCTTCTTGACTGTAACGGTCTTTTGTTGCATCGATCCGCACAACTGTTGAACCGACCTCTTGTACAGCTTGGGCGATGAAATTGACAGAACTACCTTGGGGATCAGCAATAACACCACTAGTTGCAAAAGCATCCTGATTTCTCAAAGTTGCCGTAAGTTGACCTTGTATCCAATAAGCATGGCCAATAAAGCCAATTCCTCCACCGAGAAAGATTAATGTAGTGTATAGGCTCCATTGCCGTAATGACTGATTCAGCATAAGAAATGGTTAAAAAGTAGGATGCAAGGATTTCGAGACGAAAATATTCAAAACTGAAAATTAAGGAGATTGCTCTCAATTATGGCAAAGATTTTGCTGATTAATTTACTCTACGCAGACAACTTAGCTGATTCGGCTAATTTTTAATAAAAATTTCAGATTATAAGCAAGTTATTCTGAAAGCCCAATTTCGAGTCTGAATCATACGCGGATGAATTAGTTTATTCGTTTTAATTAAATGTTTTAGCGTCATATCGCACACTTTCCAGACTGCTTTTGTGAGATTTTCTTGACTCGTTTGGCGTAGATGTGCCAGCTTTTTTCCGTCACCACGTCCGGGTTCTAAGGCATCAGCGAGAAAAATAACACAGCTCAACTTGTCCATGTCGGGTTGTCCGAGGGTATGGTTGGCGATCGCCTCTAATACATCTTTGTCTTTCACCCCAAACTCCTGCTGCGCGACGATTGCCCCTACATCAGCATGGAGTAAATGAGGCACTCGACGACAAACATCATCAATATTTAGCCCATTGTCCTGTGCCAGAACTAGCAATTTTTGCGGCGGAAAAAACTTTGCCAGATCATGGAGCAACCCAGCCTGTGCAGCCTGATCGACGTCCAAACTATGAATCTCTGCCAGCTCAATCGCCATCTGCTCCACACCGAGAATATGTGCGACTCGATGCGCCGATACATTGTCCTCTAACCAGGCGATCGCCCGTTGTCGATCCAAACCCATAGCCCTTCTCCCCAAACCTTAAACATCAAGATACACCGACAAATCCATCAGAATGCCTACCGAGAAAGTACAACTAAAGCAGTGCCATAGGAGATAATCCTATTGGATAAACAGCAAACCCGTCATTCCGGAAATTGGATCTTTGAGCACCGCCACCATCGCTAACCATCGCACCATTCGTCCCATTGCCACCTATGCCCTCCATGGCGTCGCGTACCACGCAGGATATTTTTGGGCGATCGAGACTATCAACGGTTATTTAATGCGCATCAACCCCAAAACCGATGCCACCGAGATCATGAATACCGAAACATGGTCAGCATTTATCGGTGCAACAGGACTCGCAATACACAACGAGACCCTATGGTTTACCAGTGGTGAGTACGTCTACAAATGTTCCATGACCGATGAACAATGGAATCCTGAACTATTTATTCGCCTCCGAGACCAAGCCAATGGCATTGCAGTAGCCGACAACAGCATTTACATTAGCTGCCAGAAAAAAGGTGACATTTATATCTATGACGCCACGAACGGTAAAGAAGTCACCACCCTTTATTCCCCCGGCATCGGCATCGAGAATATTGTCATTCGTAACGAAGAACTCTGGGTTTCCGATAACCTTGAACAAACAGTTTATTGTCTAGATCGCGCTACCGGAGAAGTTCAATTTAGTCTCCTCACCCCCTTTGCCTCCCCAACAGGACTGACCTTTTGTCCCGATCCAGACTCTTCTGGCGAAGATATTCTGTATGTAGCCTACGCTGACCAAGAACCCTACATTCGCGATAATCCCAACGCTGATCCCAATTACGAATTGCAATATCGCGACATAACGTTTCTCCATCCTCTGTATTTTCGCTACGATGCCGAGAAAAAATATGCGCTGTCCAACGGCTTTCGGATTGAGATGAGCTATGTCGAAGAACTAGCCCCGCTTGATCCTGTTGAATTAGAAGGCTTTGAATGGAAAATTGCCCTCCCAGCGGAAACTGATCGCCAGCAAATTATTGAACTAGATCCTGTTGGTCTCCCCTTCACCGTTGAAGAAAATGATGATGGCCAAAAAATTGCTGTGTTCAAGTTTGATGGGCTGAAACCAAAACAACGTCATGTCCTCGGTTGGCGAGCGGTATTACAAGTTTGGGGTATCAAATATCAATTCAATCCGCTTGATTGTGAAAATTTACCAGAGCTATCTCCTGAACTAGCAGAACGTTATCTCGTGGATAATGACAATCTTTCGATGGAGACGGACATTATTAAACAGGCTGCGGTGGAAGCAGTTGGGACGGAGACAAACTTTTTGCGCCAAATGTACAGCATTCGCAATTATGTTTATGATCATCTTGCCTACGGTATTAAACCTCACATCGATACGCCGGATATTGCGCTGCGTCGTGGTGTTGGTTCCTGTGGTGAATATTTGGGTGTATTGCTGGCTTTGGCTCGTCTAAATAAGATCGCTTGTCGGACGGTGGGACGTTATAAATGCCCTGCTAGCGCTCATCAGAAAAATATGCCGCTCCAGCCGGACTATAACCATGTGTGGATGGAATTTTATCTACCCGGTTATGGTTGGCTACCGATGGAATCGAACCCTGATGATATTCAAGAGGGTGGCCCTTATCCATCGCGCTTTTTTATGGGTTTGGCTTGGTATCATGCGGAAATGGCGAAGGGTGTGAAATTTGAAAAGCTTTATCGTAATGGTGAGCCGCTACCGAAAGAACAGGTTTCTCTTGGTGATTTGGCGTTAAATCATGTGCGTTTTACGATCCTCGAAGAATTAAAGCCTTAGGGGTTTTGGTTAACTGGATTCGTTGAGGTTGATGCGGGGCAGTCGATGTTTAAAGCCGCACATGATTTCCCATGAAATGGTGTCTAGCTGATTTGCCCATTGGTCTACTGTAATTTGGCGATCGCCATCTTTATCCCCACCAATTAAAGTCACAACATCCCCCACTTTTATATTGGGTAAGTGAGAAATATCGAGCATAATTTGATCCATGGTGATCGAACCGATTTGCGGCACAAATTCGCCATTTAGTAAGACTTTGAGATTATTTGAAAGCTTGCGGGATACCCCATCGGCATAACCAATTCCAACCACGGCAATCGTCGTTTCGCCCGACGTGACAAAGCGATGCCCATAACTAACGCCTGTATCGACTGGCAGAGTTTTGATTTGAGTAATGCGGGCTTTCACTTGCATCACTGGTTTGAGCCGGATGTGATTTTCTAAGTGGGGCGAAGGGTACGCGCCGTAGAGAGCTAAACCAATCCGCACTAGGTCGTAGTGTAGTTCTTGACTGAGGATTGTGGCGGCAGAATTGGCGATGTGCAGTTTTGGAATGGCGATATTTTTGTTTTGAATTGCCGCAATGGTTTCTCGAAATCGTTCGTGCTGGATCTCCATCATGGTCGGGTCGGGATCGTCCGCCGTCGCAAAGTGGGAATAAATACTCGCAATGTTTAAATTTTTGACTTGATCAACTGTTTCGACAAAATCAACAGCCGCTTCCCAACGGGTTCCCAACCGCGACATTCCGGTGTCAATTTTGAGATGAACGGGTAAGATTTGCCTCAAGTTTTTCATCGTTGCTGAAAAGAGCTGAGTTTGTTCCACGGTGCATAATGTTGGCTGTAAATTCCAGTGGGCGATCGCCTCAATTTCTTCCCGCGTGTTCGTCGCCCCCAACACCAAAATCGGCGCAGTTATCCCCGCATCCCGCAGTTCTACCCCTTCCCCCAAAGTGGCGATCGCCAACCATGTCGCCCCATTTTTAAGAACGGTTTCCGCAACTTTCAGCACGCCGTGACCGTAGGCATCCGCTTTCACCACCGCCATTAATGCTGTCTGGGGAGCCAAAGATTTTTTCAATACCTGCACATTATGGGCAAGGGCTTGATGATTAATTTCCACCCACGCCCGCTGCCGAATCGCCTGAGAAAATTGGTAATGGCGGCAGGATTGGGACACGATATAAGAAAGCTGTTCTCCGTCCA
>JBARRZ010000105.1:0-2655 GCA_049644465.1 Limnothrix sp. | reverse complement strand
ACCAATGTTTTTCTTCAATGTGCAAAGGGGCGGGTGGGGGCGGTAATTTGATGCCCTGTTCTTTGAGTAGTTCGGATGGGTTGGTTTGGTTGTGGGAAATGTCGGCTAGTTCTGCTAATTTCTGGGCATTCGGTGTCCAAATTTGTGCGTCATATTTAGCGCGTGACAATGCAACTAAAACGCTTTCGCGGTTGACGGTCGGATCATTGCCAAAACTGACTAACACTCGCTCGGCAGTCTTGCCCTGACTGGAATAGACAGTTCCCACAATGGCATGGTCACAATGATTTAATTCGTCTAATGAAAATTCATCAAATCGTTTCTTTCCATCGGTAATGCTTACTATTCTTGTTTGTGGGTCAATACTAATAACCGTAAATTCCCGCCCGTTAAAGCGTTTATCTTTGCGGTTATTCCTTGTCCATTTCAGGCGATCGCCCACTGCCATCAGCAATTGATTTTTTGCAAAAACTTCCGTTTTTAATGGATATTTTAACCCTTTCATATTTAGAGTAATTTGCTCATTCAGGGTCACATCATCACCCGCAATTTTAGTGATCACATAACGCTTTGAACGTTTTAAACAATTGTGATCTTTTAAAGGAATTAGGACATCGCCAACTTCATAAAATCGGGCATGTTGTTTCTGCTCCTCTGTCATATCTTTACGACTTAAAATTTCAGTGAGAAACTCAGCTTGTTGAATTACTCCTTCTTGTTTTAAACCCTCTCGAATCTGCTGGGTAATCGCCTGACGTTCGCGGTGGGTTCCAGATAAAACAAGTGTGTCTGAGCGTTCTGTTTCACCTAATTTCAGGTAAGCCTCGGCAATCTGTTTCGCATGGTTTTCCACCTCTGAGGTTTCATGTATTTTGTCGTGCTTCTGCAACCAAGCGATCGCCTCACTACCGAGATTGTAATAGGTCAATTGCACGGCTCTGGCAATAATTGAATCTTTTTGACGCAGAAAATCTTTTAAATGACTGGCACTTAAACCGTTATCGACTAATGATTTAAAGGGTGCGCCTGCATTCACTGCGGTTAATTGTTTCGGATCGCCGACTAACAAGAGTTGTGCATTTTGTTCATGGGATTTCTGCAATAGTTGAGAGGCTTCTTTTGCGGATAATTTGCCTGCTTCATCAATAATCCAAAGTTGTCTATTTTTGACGAGTTCACTCTTTTTTAAAAGATGGTATGCCACGGTATCTGCCGCAATCCCAATCTCATCTCCGAGGACTTCGGCACTACTGGCATCAGGCGCAAAACCGGATACTTCAATTCCTTGATTTTTGGCAATATTTACCATTGTTTTCAGGGTAAAAGTTTTCCCTGCTCCGGCAACACCCACCCAACCTAAAACGCGATCTCGACTACTTAAGGCATGGTTGACTGCATCGGCTTGGGATGAAGTGAGGCTTTGCGGTAGTTTGGCTTTAGTCGTCAGGATTGGCAACAGTTTTTCTTGTCCGCTTTGCATCAGAGCGATCGCCATTTTTTCCCGTGCTAAACTCTCTTCGGTTGCAAATTTTCTGGCTTGATTTTTTCTCTTAATTAGTCGAGGATTTTCCTGAATTACTGCCTCAATTTCAGCCAAGGATTTTCCCGTCGGTTCACTCACGATAAAGGCTTCCAAATCTTCACTCGTAAAAATGGCGGTTCGTTCCTCGCTATGCCGAATTGATTGGGCGACTAATTCCGTTAGATTCTTTGTCCTGATTGGGTTTTCAGCGTTTGGAATCGGATGCTGAATTGCCAATTGTTCTGCTTCTGCCTGCCATTCTTCTAAAAGTTCCTGCCGATCTACGTGATGCTGTTTGATTTTGCGGGTTTCAAATAGGGCTTTGATGCGATTCTCGTTCGTATCTTCTAATCCTTTTGTTTGCAGGTATTCGAGGATCTGTTTATGGCGATCGCTGAATCCTTCTATCTGTTCTCGCGTGTAGCCTTTCAGTTCAAACAATCCATCGGCTCTGACTTCAATTTCATAGCCCAATTTCTGCACTGCCTGCGCCAACTCATTCCGATAGATTTTTCCCAACAACATCTTACGATGATACAAATTTCCGTTTGTACCCGAACGCCAAACACCATCCTCGCCCTGCGCCAGATTCATCATCAAACAATGGGTATGCAAATTCGGCTCTAACTCACGGTTGGTATCATGCAAGAATTTCGCCACGCAAATGTTATCCACTGGTGTAATTTGCTTATTGATTCGCGTCTCTGCATATCGCGCTTCGATTAAAGTCAGCATTCGCTTCACTGCTTGGTCATGGGCTTCGATCAGTCGCTGATCTCCTCCCACCAATGCGGCGATCGATACGGACTTCGGGGCGGAAAAAGTTAAATCTGTTCCAGCTCTCGGTTCTTTCCCCTTCGGTGGGTCAGCCCGTAATTTTTCTGCTCCATCTGCCGTCAAACCCTGCAAGATATTTTGAAAGACTTTGCTATCACTAATTTTTCCGTTCAGTCCTAAAGCCGCCGCACCCTTGCCCCACCATTCCGAAAATTCAACTTGTTCTTCTTCTTCGTAATAATTTTCCTTGTAGTAACTGCCCGCTTTTGCTGGAGTCATTGTGGCGATGGTTAACATTTTTGAAAAATCCCTATTTTTTCTCTAAGGGAAAATTCACCTCAAAATTCGGATATTTC
>JBARRZ010000104.1:0-7410 GCA_049644465.1 Limnothrix sp. | reverse complement strand
CGATATCCTAAACACAATAAAACTATCTCAATCGACTGTGGAGACTTAAAGAGATGCCAGAACTTTCGCTAGTCGAAAATCGTGACTATACCCTCATCATCGATAAAAGTGGCAGCATGTACACCAGCGATCTGTCTGAGGAAAATAAGACACGATGGGAAGCCGCCCAAGAATCAACTTTAGCGCTTGCCCGCACTTGTGAAAAAATTGACCCCGATGGCATTACCGTTTATCTCTTTTCTGGACGATTCCGCCGCTACGACAACGTGACTGCGGAGAAGGTGGAGCAAGTCTATGCAGAAAATGACCCGATGGGACGGACAGATCTAGCAGCTGTGTTGCAGGACGCGCTAGATAATTATTTCATACGCAAATCGGCGGGAGAAGCGAAACCGAATGGGGAAACTTTTCTTGTGATTACGGACGGTGAACCGGATGATGGCAAGGCTGTGATGCGGGTGATTATTGAGGCGACAAACCAGATTGATCGAGATGAGGAGATCGGGATTTCACTGATTCAGGTGGGCCGAGATCGTAAGGCAACGGCCTATCTTAAGGCACTGGATGATCAGCTGGAAGAGGCGGGCGCAAAGTATGACATCGTGGATACGGTGACAATTGACCAAATGAGTAACATGTCGCTTACGGAAGTATTGATGAACGCGTTGATCGACTGATTTCTCTACCGTTTTCTAAATGTTGTAGCTTAGATAATGGTGAAATATGAAGCTGGGCGATCGCCGCGAAAAGCTTTGATATGATGACAACTAGAATAAGGAGTCTAGAGATCTAGGTATTAAACATTATGGGAGAAGCCAAACGCCGCAAGAAAAACTTAGGGGATGATTTTGGTAAAGAACAACGCATTTATCCTTGGTTGCCCCTAACAAAAACTCAAGCTCAAGATGCTTACAATCTGACAACTAAAGGTGCTTGGGTTGGGATCACTGTTATGGTGATTCTCTGGGTGACAGTCAGATTGATTGGCCCTGCTTTGGGTTTATGGGCTGTCGAATAGGCTCGCTTTTTTTCGACAAAATATGGTCTTAGCCTCTGTTACCACTGCAATCCGTGAGTCTCGGTAATGTCATGTTTTATTAACGAATTCTTTTTCCGCAATGGTGGGACAGGCCTCAAAATAGCGATATAACAGTTGGCATCGGTACATACCGCGCTCGGTTATGCACTGCGCCACCATTTTATGTTGTCTTCAACGCCAGCTATTCAGGCGTATTTCGAATTATTTAACGTGATTTTTTGTTTAAGACAGTCTAAAACGCTGTTTGTTATGTTTAGGATCCATAAATTATCGTGCAAACTCAACCCTCTACTCCCTCCGCCGACAATTCTTTTGTGATTGGGAGTACTAAAATTAGCGATGATCGCACGGGGATGGACAAGGACAGTCTCAAGCGCGCTTTTTTTGAGCACTTATTTTACTCTGCTGGTACAGACCAAGGCTCTGCCAACGTTAGAGATTACTACATCGCGCTTGCTAATGTTGTCCGCGATCGCCTCCAGCAGCGCTGGAAGCAAACCGAAGAAACTTATCTCGATCAGCAAGCCAAGACAGTTTGTTACCTATCTGCCGAATTTTTGATGGGACGTTACCTCGGTAACAACATGATCAGTCTTGGTATCTACGAAACTGTCGCAGAGATGCTCGGTGAGAGTGGGATCGCCCTCGAAGATGTTCTAGAAGAAGAAGTTGATCCGGGTCTGGGTAACGGTGGCCTTGGTCGCTTGGCTGCTTGTTTCCTTGATTCGCTCGCTTGCCTCGAAATTCCGGCGATCGGCTACGGCATCCGCTACGAATTCGGTATTTTCCACCAGTACATTCGCAACGGCTGGCAGGTGGAAGTGCCTGATAAATGGCTCCGTAACGGCAACCCATGGGAAATTTGTCGCCGTAATTATTCTCTCGAAATTCCTTTTGGTGGTCATACAGAGATGTATCACAGCGGTAAGGGTCAGCCTTGCACTGTCTGGGTTCCAGCACGCCGCGTGAAAGCTGTGCCTTACGATACGCCAGTACCGGGCTATAACAACAACACCGTCAATGTGTTGCGTCTCTGGAGTGCGATGGCCTCTGAGGATGAGGATTTTAACTTCGACGCTTTTAATGCCGGAGATTATGACGGTGCGGTCGCCAGCCAAATTTCTTCTGAGAATATCTCGAAGGTGTTATACCCCAACGACAATACGCCGCAGGGTCGTCAACTTCGCCTTGAGCAGCAGTTCTTCTTCGTGTCGGCTTCGTTGCAGGATATGATTCGCTCGCACTTGAGCAAGCAGCCTTCTTTAGATAATTTCTTTGATTTCTATACGGTTCAGCTGAATGATACTCACCCGGCGATCGCCGTCGCTGAGTTGATGCGTCTGTTTGTTGACGAGCACAATATGCCTTGGGATCGCGCTTGGTTTATTACCCAAAAGACCCTTGCTTATACCAACCACACCTTGATGCCCGAAGCATTAGAGCGTTGGCCCGTGGAGATGTTCGAGAGCCTATTGCCACGCCATCTAGAGATCATCTACGAAATCAACTTCCGCTTTATCGAGAACCTCAAAACTTGGTATGCCGGTAACAATGATCTAGAAGACCTCATTAACGAGCTATCGATTATCGAAGAGTCTCCCGTCAAATCCATTCGGATGGCGAACCTAGCTTGTGTTGGTAGCCATGCGATTAATGGCGTTGCGGCTCTCCATACAGAATTGTTGCAGTCAGACACACTGAAAGGCTTTGCAAAAATTTGGCCAGAGAAATTCTTCAACAAAACTAACGGTGTCACGCCTCGTCGTTGGATTCGTCAGTGTAATCCTAAACTTACAGCTCTAATTTCGAGCAAGATTGGTGAAGGTTGGATTAAGGATCTAGAGCAAGTTCGTAAGATTGAAGCATTTGTTGATGATGCTGACTTCCGTCGGGAATGGCGTGAAATCAAGCAGGCCAATAAGCAAAAAATGGCGGCATACATCAAAAAGTTCAACGGTGTAGAGGTCAGTCCTGATTCAATTTTTGACATTCAAGTCAAGCGAATTCACGAGTATAAGCGCCAATTACTGGATGTTCTGTACATCATTGCGCTTTATAACCGGATCAAAAAGAATCCTTCAATCAAGATGGTTTCTCGCACGATGATTTTCGGTGGGAAAGCTGCACCGGGATATTTTATGGCGAAGCTGATTATCAAGCTCGTTAATGCTGTGGCGGAACTGGTCAATGCAGATCCTGATACGCATAATCTGCTGAATGTTATTTTCTTAGAGAACTTTAATGTTTCTCTGGGTCAGAAAATTTATCCGGCGGCGGATCTTTCTGAGCAAATTTCGACGGCTGGTAAGGAAGCGTCTGGTACTGGCAACATGAAGTTTGCGATGAATGGTGCTCTGACCATTGGTACTTTGGATGGTGCGAACATCGAGATTCGTGAGGAAGTTGGTGCGGATAATTTCTTCCTCTTCGGTCTGACTGCTGAACAGGTGTCTAATCTCAAGGCAAATGGCTACAATTCGATGCATTACTATCAGACGAATGCTGAATTGAAAGGCGTAATTGACCGGATTGCTAAGGGTGATTTCTCCCACGGTGATACGGAAATGTTCAAGCCGATTGTAGATTCGCTTTTGCATGATGATCAGTATCTGCTGTTAGCTGATTTTGCGTCTTATATTGAGTGTCAGGAAAAGGTTTCTGAGGCTTATAAGGATCAGGATAACTGGACAAGAATGTCTATTTTGAATGCGGCGCGAGTCGGCAAGTTCTCTTCTGACCGGACGATTCATGAGTATGTGAATGAGATCTGGGACGCGAAGGCTGTACCTGTTTCTTTGTAGAGACAAGTTCGAGTTTGATGGCGATCGCCTGACTGATTAATTAACTGATCAAATCCGATTGAATCCTCCTTAGCTTTAAGGGGGATTTTTTTATCCGAAAAAGTTTAGTTGGCTAATCCTTTGATATTGGCGTCGGGGGCATGTTCGACGATGTATTGGTAAGCGAAGACAATTTTTGTGTTGGGGGCGATCGCCGTTTCCCATTCAAGGATGCCGAGTTTAGTTGGTTCGATTTTTGGGTCAACTTTTTGGAGATTGATCTTAATTTTTTCGGTGCGGCTGACGGGGATCTGTTCTTGGAGAATGAGGGTTTGGGGTTGCTCTGTTAGGTTTGTCACTTCGACAGTATAAGCATAAGTGATGCGGCGGAGTTTGCTTAACAGTGTTTTATCTACTTGGCGATCGCCCAACTCTCTTTCAATTTGCAGCGCTTCGTCAATGCCGAGGTTGAGCGTTACCGATTGTCCGGGGGAGATATTTTTTAGCGGTGTTTTACCCACAAAAGTTTGATCACGGAAAATATTTGCCGTACCGGGTAACAAAGTGACGCCGTCTGTGGGGTTGGTAAATTTGGCTTGCAGATAAGCAAAACTGACCCTGCGAGGAATCGCAAAATGATTGAGCGTAATCGAATACTCACCGTGGAAAAGATTAACTTGGTGGGGATTGCCATCGCTAGGGATATCGCCGCCGGAACCCACATGAAACGTCACCGTGCTCCCTTGGCGTTGGACATCTGGAACGATGGGTGCGGCAGCCACTTCACTGTAAGATTCCTCTGCTTCCATCGCAGCTTCACCGAAGCTATCTGACATTGGGGCAGCGGCGGGACGAGGTGGTGCGGCTGATTTTTTCGCAAGGCTTTTGGCGCGTACAGTCGGTTGATAAATGTTTAGATACCAAGGTTTCAGTTTGGGGGGAATGATGCCTTGCTGAATTTGGGCGGTGGAGATGGTTAAGTCAACATTGCACCAATTTTCGCCAGTGCTTTGGGAAACGTCAGCGAGATAATCGAGAGTTAAGTTTTGCTGATTGGTATCAACGGTCAAATCGTAGCGAGGAATCCAGCCAGCGTTGGTGACTTGGTAGCTGATTTCTAAGCTGAATTCGCCGGCTTCAGACACTTCGACGGTAAGGGCCAGAGCGTAATGGCGTTTTTGGGACGGGTTACGGAGGAGGGCTTTTTGTTGTTCTAGGACTCGAACTTCACGGGTGAGTTGCCGAGTTTGTTCGTTTTGGGCTTGGATTTGTTGGCTCAGTTCTTGGTGTTGTGTACCAACGAAATTGAGGAGAGATTCGGTTTTGCTGAGATCGGTTTGCCCTGTGGCGAGATTTTTGGCGAAGCGTTCAATAGATTTGTCGCTGAGATTGGAGACAAAGTTTTGCTGTAATTGCAATGTTTTGAGGCGATCGCCAACGGTTTGGATTTCGGTCTTTAGCTGTTGGATTCGCTGATCGATGGGCGCAACTTTTTCGTCGATACTCTCGATGGTAACAATTGTTTCGGTGGCGATCGCCAGAAATTTGACAGAGATATTCCCTTTGCCTTTAACGCGGATGGAATCGGGAGCAACGGTCATCGGCAGCGGCGAAACGACCCATTGCTCATCTTCTGGACTCACCGCAAATGTGCCATGGCGGGTCACCACGGCGCGATCGCTCAGGACGGTAACAGCAGTAATTTCAGTGTCTAAGGCTCGGCTCAATGTCTTTTCCTCATTCTTTCTTTAGGGTAGCGAGAGATCGGGAGGTCGGCGGTTACATTACTGAAACGGTTACTAATGGAGGCGTTTAGGCGGCGATCGCCAACTGGCTAGAAATTTGTCAGAAAAAAAAATAAATGGGGTTGACAGTCTCAATCCATTTTTGTATTATTTTATACAGAAGGCATAAATAAGTCGTTCATCTCTCTGCTTCTAAAGCCACAAGGTTGGTACGAGAGACGGAAGTAAGGATTCATCCCCAAGGAACGCACCTCATACACTCTACGTTTATATTTTGAGGAGCTAATCTCATGAAACTCTCTTACAGAGGCATCCGTTTCAACCGAAATTCCGCCGTTGTGGAATCCACTGAAGGTCAGACAATCGGCAAATACCGTGGTTCTGAACTCCATACTCAAGAGCCTAAGACAACAATCACTGTTGCTCAGCGCACCAACCTTAAGTATCGCGGTGCTAGCTACTAGGTCTCAGTTAACTTAAACAAGTTTTCGATAAAATTGAACCCCTTGAAGGAAAGCGATTATTGCTTTCCTTTTTTGTTACGTGTAAAAAAAAGAAGGCGATCGCCCTTCTTCTATTCCCCAATAAACCTACTCTTCCGACAACAGCTTAACCAATTCACCTTTTTTAAACTTAGCGTAGCCAGAGAAACCACGTTTTTTTGCCATCTTTTTAAGTTCAGCAGCGGTAAACGTATTCAGTAAGCTTTCATCTGTAATCACTTCAGGTAAAGGCTCTGGGACAGTATAAAAAACTTCCTTAAAAACATTGAGCTTATTACCTCTACTGATGCCACATTTTAACCTAGTAACATCAGCAAGATTCTCTTTCCAATATTGGCGAGGCGCTGCATCAATACGTTCTGTAGCCGTGGCGAGCTTGACCCCTTTTAAAGGATTAACCGGACGCTTAATTAGATAATCTAATGCTACTTTTATTTCGTCTCTGCTAGCTTGAGCCAAGTTGATTTTTGAGATAGATTCCTGCGCCAAAATACGAGCTGAATTACCGACTACTTCAGAATCATCAGCAACAATACACCAAACTTTTGTCAAACCAGCTTCCTCCGCCGCCGCCAGAATAAAGCCATTTGCGACAACTTTATATGTCTCTTCACCAGTTTGTTTGACAATTAAAGGAATCCAGTTTCTACCATCTGCTTCATTAATTGCATTAGCGGCTCCCATAATTAAAAAGCTGTGGGCTTCCGTTGGCATATCCGTTTCAATTTCATCTACATACAAATGTAGTAATGTGCCAGTTTTTTGTTTCATTAGATAAAATACTCACGAACTAAATTACGGTAATAGTCTCTCGCCCTTTTACTTGTAAAAACAGCCGGACGATTAGAAAAAGCTGCTGATGCAATGTGCGCGTAGTTAGGCATCTCGAAAATTTCAAGATTTTTTTGTGCTGGCGTATATTTCGGAAAAAAGAAACGTAGAAGGTCTACCTTGTCCTCTTTTTTTGCCTGCTTTAAAATTGAAAGAATTGCTTTTTGCGCTTGTTCTTTTTGTGCTGGTGTGATTGACTCTCCATTAAAGAAAATAGGTAAAGGAATCGGATTTCCTAGCTCTGGATTGAATTCTCGGCGTAACTCCCCTAAAGCGGGAAATATCGTTTTCATCGCTACTGCTGCATTTTTAAAAGAGGCAACACCATTATGTTTAGAAGGCATCAGAACAACATCGGCAGCGGCAATTGCTTCTTCAGTAAAACGATTACTACCGGGAGGAGAGTCAATGAGAATATAATCGTACGTATTTTTTAAGGTTGATAAAGCTTTACGGAGAAAACCTTTCGGAAGAATATCAGTATAGTTTTTCTCGTTAGCATGAAGTAAATC
>JBARRZ010000103.1:0-1705 GCA_049644465.1 Limnothrix sp. | reverse complement strand
GGTCAGGCCCATTTCATCCAAGATACTAGGAACGGCGTACAATTCCTCACGCGCGAAGCGCAGCAGCTGCTTGCCCTTGAGTGTCTTCTGCTCGACCAGCTCCCATCCCTCCTTGATCAGCTTTTCGGTGCGACGGTCCTTCGCTTCAATCGCCGTCACCTCGATCACCAGGTGCTCGGTTTCCGCAGCCGTGAGTCCAGCGACAAGCTTCAATTCGAAGCGGGGTTTCAGCTCCAGGTCGACGACCCTTTTTTTCAGTGAAGCCGGAAGTGATGCACCGATCTTGCGGAGAAACTCCACTCCTTCGAGTGAATCGATCACCTTCTTCGGGATATCGTAGCGCGGCATCACCTCGGTATCCTCCAGCCACCTCGGCGGGCCGGGAAAAACCGTCTCGTCCGATTGATACAACTCCTGGCGACCGGGCAGCATTCTCACCGAGTGGGAGACGTACTCACCCTCGGCTGTTACCAACTGAATCGCGAACGTGCTCGGATCGTAGGGATTGTCTTCACAAATCCAGCGCAGCGCTTTGTCCACAACCTTGAATTCATTTTCATCTAGATTCACCAGATAGCCCTTCAAGGCCGGCTGACGGAAAACCCGGTTCATGAAACGACAGGCATCCTCCGAATCGAAATCGAAGGTGGTGTCACCATATTCGCGGTAGTAGGCGAGGAAGTGCTCCCAAAGCACCTGGCTTGGAGCATCCATTCGCAACGCGGCTTCGGCAAAAAGTGGAAGCAGGCGTTCGATGTCGTTCTTCTCGCGCATCTGAAGCCACTCGCCCTCACCCTCTTTGCATTCGAGCCGGGCTTCATTGATGGTCGCGACCAGACGGAATGCGATGTTCACCGGCTTGCCAACCGGCGGGCTTTCATTGACCTGCTCAATGCGGTCATACCAGGCAGCGACCTCACGCTCCTGTTCCCAGTCGGCCATCTTCTTCTGAACGTAGCTCAGATCCGTGACCACATTCATGAACTCCGGGTAAGGGAGCTTCTTCTTGTAGAAAGCGTAACCGAGGTAGTTCCAAAATTCCAGAATGTCGCCAGGTGGCATCGGCCAGAGCTCGAGCGGCTCATAGGTTGTGATCTCCCAACGTGGCGTCAGACGGACCATGTCGTGATCGTGAATCTCCCCTTCGATCACATAGCGACGATAACGTTTCTCCACTTTTGAAACGAAGTCCGCCTCCTTGTCGTCAAGCTCGCGACCCAGCTTGTCTTCAATGATGTCGAGGATCGGCGTATCATCGAACTCGTTCGGCGACTCGGGCAGATCTTCGCCACGGTGCATCCGCTCCATCATTGTCGCGTACTGGCACGCGCCGGCAATGATCTCGTTCTCCGCCGTGCAGGAACCAAACCAGCGGTTGCCTTGGAGCCTCAGACTCGTCCGGAATGTACCGGTCTCGTCTTCAACCCTACCTTGGATGAAAAGATGGTTTCCGAAGATCTGGGTAACAGTGCCTTCGCGCTGGAGCATCTCGCCCCGCGTTCTGGCTTCTTCAGGAAAGCTATTGAGAAAATTCAGCGTCGCGCGGTCCGGATTCATGGCCTTGGGTACAGAAAAGCCGCCTCACCTACCGGTGCCTTTTTTCGTCGGACACTGGCGCGGAAGCGGGCTGCGACTCTATGGCCCCCGATTGAATTCCCGCAACAAAAACCTGAGGCACGACCCTGCCTAAATTCCGGCGGGTGGG
>JBARRZ010000102.1:0-4521 GCA_049644465.1 Limnothrix sp. | reverse complement strand
CTCCGTGTCTCCGTGTCTCCGTGTCTCCGTGTCTCCGTGTCTCCGTGCCCCCTTATCTCCCCGTCTCTCTTTTTTCTCAAAACCTTAACCCAAACTCACTGGATCTAACGGCGCGGGAAACGACGACGCTGTAAAAATTCAGGAATATCTAAACCTGTTGGATTCGGACGAGAGGCAGGCGGTTGCGGCTGAGGTTGAGCTGGCTGGGTACGACTAGGGCGAGGAGCAGGTTGTTGTTGTTCCTGTTGGGGTGCTTCAGCAACGCTATTGGGAGTCTGGCCGAGAGTGGGGAAACCGCGTCGCGTCGGAATTTGAGCTGGTTCTGGAGTCTGGGTTTCTACTGGCGCAAAACCGGTCGCGATGACAGTAATCCGGATTTCGCCCTGAAGCTGTTCATCAATGACCGCACCAAAAATAATGTTGGCGTTGGGATCAACCACTTCGTAAATGGCTTCGGCTGCCGCATTAACTTCGTGGAGTGTCAAATCATGGCCGCCTGTAATATTCAGCACGACACCCCGCGCCCCTTCAACGGAGGATTCCATTAGGGGTGAAGAAATGGCGGCGATCGCCGCTTCCCTCGCGCGAGACTTACCAGAACTAACACCAATCCCCATCAACGCAGAACCTGCATCAGCCATCACGGCCCGCACATCAGCGAAGTCCACATTGACCAAACCGGGGATGGTGATAATATCCGAAATGCCCTGAACCCCTTGGCGCAAAATATCATCAGCGATGCGGAAAGCTTCCTGCATCGGCGTTTCTGGCGCGATGACATTCAATAACTGATTATTCGGAATGACCAGCAAGGTATCAACCCGACTTTGTAATGCGGAAATCCCTTCTTCTGCTTGATTGGTACGACGCCGACCTTCAAATTTAAAAGGACGCGTCACAACACCAACTGTTAAACAACCCAAATCCTTAGCAATTTCTGCGACAACAGGCGCTGCACCTGTGCCTGTGCCACCACCCATACCCGCTGTGATAAAGACGAGATCTGCGCCTTCCATTGCCTGCGCAATTTCGTCACGGGATTCTTCTGCTGCCTTTTGGCCAATGGCAGGGTTACCGCCTGCGCCGAGACCACGGGTGATTTTTTGACCAATTTGTAACCGCTTCTGGGCTTTCGTGTTTGAAAGGGCTTGGGCATCTGTATTAATCGCCCAAAAATCGATGCTAGAAACACCGCTTTCAATCATGCGATTGACTGCATTGCAACCGCCGCCACCCACACCGATCACCTTGATCTGAGCAACACTGCTCGGCACGATCGGAAAGTCTGACGTGTGGCCGTCTGTGACAGGGGTCAGGTTACTGGCATTGGCGTCGTAGGAGACTGTAGTCGGTTGGAAAGGGTGGTTTTGGCTCACGGTCACAAAAAGAAAGTGTGATAGGTGTGGATATTAACTGAAATCTTGAAAAATCTAATTTGTAAGTTTATTGATTTTGTTAATTGAAGAAAATAAATTTACGTCTGCTTTTGATTAAATTCTAGTGCCATTGTAAAGGTATTCAACCTTAGCAGAAAAAAAATACTTCTTTTGTTCAAGAACTCAGTTTATTGTTTCACTGTCTGGTGTGGCCTTGTTGTTCTTTTTTGTTTTGATGATAGGTTCTGCGGGATTTGATAAATCGATGTAATCGATAGTGGACGGTAGCATGGTGCGATCAATGGCTGCGAGCTGGGAGATTGTGGTGAGTTGGGCTTGGAGTAAGTCGAGGTTGCCGCCGAGGTGAAACAGGCCAATTTCGGTTTGGAGTTTGAGGTTATTGGAGTCTTGCCAGTCTACGCTAATGATTTTGACGGGCGATCGCCGCAACAGTGGATAGATTGCTCGCCACTGGGGTAATTGAATTTCCCGAATCCCAACGACTTCTAGTTCGGGAAAATTTATTTCGGCGGTGACATTCTGGTAAGCGCTATCGGGGAACCAATTTCCTTGTTCATCGAGATAGCCGAGTTCCATTGATTGGTTGTTGCGCGAAGGGGCAATTGGGGCAAAGGAGCGGCCTACGGGTAATCGTTCTTCGACTTGGATTGAAAGGCTGGGCGGTAACAGGTGACGGGTGACAATGGCTTCGGCGATCGCCCCTTGGTCTTCGATAGCTTGTTCTAAATTCTGCGGTTTGAGGCTCAGTAAGGACTGGGGATAACCAAGTGGAATAATCGAACGAATCGTGGATGCAGACAAAGTATCGTTGCCTTTAATGGTGATCTGTTCGCTGCTGTAGAGAATCCATTCTGGCCGTGTCGTGAGCCAAACTGCACCAGAAGCCAACCCAATCAATACGAGCGATCGCCATAAACCCTGCGCCCAGAGAATCGAGCGTTGCCGCTGTTTTTGTTTACGTCGCTTGCGCAAATCATCACGAGCAATGGAAACCGGATGCGTCATCGTATCGTCCTTGATCTTGCCTGTAACTGTTGTAAATATTTCCCAGTTTATTCACCCAGTATACTTATGGAGCTGTGGGCTTTATCTTTTGTTTCACTCCAAAAAAGCGCCTCATGAATTAAGCATTTATGATTTCTTCTGCTGAATCCTCCGATTTTATGACACTGCATTTACAAGAATTTTTTCGCGCTTGCAATCCTAGCAAAACATTAAATCTCGCCAACTCCGGCGATCGCCACTACTACATCGATTTTGCCTCAGTACGCGGCGGCAAAATTATCGAAGCCCTTGCCCGTACCATCACCCGCCTTTCCCCAGAAGAACCCACCTGTCAACTATTCACTGGCCACATCGGTTGCGGCAAATCCACCGAACTCCTCCGCCTCAAAGCCCTGCTCGAACTCGAACAATTTGAAGTGATTTATTTCGAATCCAGCCGCGATCTCGACATGGAAGACGTCAGCATTAGCGATATTCTCCTCGCCGTTGCTCGTTCAGTCAGCGAGCACCTCGAAGCCAGAGGCATTGTCCTCAAACCAACTTACTTCCAGAAACTATTTGTCGAAATCACCAGTTTTTTGCAAACACCCATCGAGCTAGACGCCACCGCCGAATTATCCCTTGGCCTTGCCCGCATCACCGCTCGCACCAAAGAAAGCCCTCGTCTACGCCAACAATTACGCCAATCCCTCGAACCCCGCACCGAAGGTATTTTACGCTCCATTAACGAAGAACTACTTGGCGCAGCGGATAAAGAATTACAAAAACGTGGCAAAAAAGGTTTAGTCGTAATCATCGACAATCTTGACCGCATCTCCGCACGACAAGCAACCCGCGATCGCTCTCTACCAGAATATTTATTCATTGATCGCGGCCAACAACTGCGCCGCCTCAACTGCCACGTTATTTATACAATTCCGCTGGCTCTAATTTTTTCGAACGAATATCAAGCGTTAAAAAATCGTCTTGGTGGGGGAGTCGCCCCAAAAATTCTGCCGATGGTGCCGATCCAAGCCCGCGATCAATCGCTCGATACAAAAGGTTTGATTTTGCTACAACAGCTTGTTTTAGCACGGGCTTTTCCACAACTGTCGGCCAAAGAGAGAATCCAATGTATCCCGCAGCTTTTTGATAGTAATAAAACACTGAATCGTTTGTGTCTGATTAGTGGTGGCCATGTCCGCACCTTGCTGGGTCTGCTTTACAACTGCTTACAACAAACTGATCCACCTTTTTCGCGGGACTGTGTGGAGCGAGTAATTAAAGGATATCGTGATGATATTCTCTTGGCGGTAGAAGAAAATGAATGGCAAATGCTCGCGCAAGTGATGCGTCAACAAACGATTCGTGGTGAGCAGGAATATCAAATTTTGCTACGGAGTTTGTTTGTGTATGAGTATCAGGATCAAGAGGGGCGTTGGTTCGGGATTAATCCGGCGCTGGCGGAGACACCTCGCTTTCAGACCATGCTGAAAACGTTAGAGTAGGTCGCGTTTTTTCTTTTTATTTACGAACTTTATCGGCACTGCGGCGGCATGGTTAATCAGCACTCTCTGGATACGATTGATGGGCAAAATGCTCGGTCGCAATTTATTTTAGGGCGATCGCTGTTTGATGCTCCCCAAGAATTTTCATTGATGCTGGCACGGTGCAACTATCGTGATCTAGAAGCCAGCATTCGAGAACAACTCAGTGCAGACCGTCAATTGAGACAATTGTGGCAAGACCACGATGCCCAATTTGCAGTGGAATACTACGGTGATATTGCATTTGATCAACTAATTACGAAGAGACAGCATCAAGGTCTTGTGTTTCTCTATCTCACCACTCAATCGACCAATTTAGAAGAGATTTTGAGCACCGTCTTTACTCGTTTAGAAGCTCTAGGTGTACAGCACAGCTGCCTACGGGGCGTGATGGTGTTTGGTCTAGAGCATGTGGGGCGGTTACATCTCAGTTTGGCATTGCTGAATCAAGTGCGAGATCAGTTGAGTTATTTATTGCCTTGTCCTTTGGTTTTGTGGTTAACCGATCGAGGGGCACAGACTCTGTTTCGGCTTGCGCCAGATGTCAAAAATTGGGCAGTGACTTCGTTGCAATTCACTTGGAATACGGCCAA
>JBARRZ010000101.1:0-18488 GCA_049644465.1 Limnothrix sp. | reverse complement strand
TGATCGCCACTTAGAAGAGATGACAATTGAGAACTTTGAAAAGGTAATTCCGGCAGCGTTTAATCGTTATTTGACTGAGCCTGCAACTTCGCGGATTCCAGACTGGACAAGGGCTTTGGCGGTGATGCCAGATCTGCGGGAGTTGTTACAGGCGGCAGTGGAACAGGATATGGCGGAGGCACGGGAGCGAAATGCTAAGGGGATTGTTGTGAATCATGAGTGAGAATGCTGAAACCCACAACAGTCGATACAATCTTTAAACAACTTTACTGCTGCGGCTTTCCTCATGCTTAGCGATTTTTTACAGTTTCAGCTTCCTTTTGAAGCCACTTCGGTAGCGGGTGCTTGTCTCTGGGCTTTTGCGCTTTATATTGGCATTGCACCACTGCGGGAAGGGATTACGGATGGGCTGGAGCGCTGGATGAACTGGGCAGAGCGATCGCTGTATTTTTCGGTAGAAGAATACGACCGGGATAAGGAGATACGGGAGCGCAAGAGTGCTTTTTCGGCGTCGTTATTAAGTATTTTTCCGTTTTTGATTTTGGGAATTGCTTGTGATTGGGGCGTAGAATTGACTCTGGGGCAGAGCTGGGCGATTAGCTTAGGCTTGATTGCCTGTGCTGGTTGTGGTGTGTATGAGCTTGGACGTTTGGATGGAGCGCAGTGGGATGATGAAGAGTAATAAGCGGCGTTGGTGGCAGTGGTTGGGGTTAGCGGCGGCGATCGCCTTCCTTACTGCTTTTCCTGCCTTATTGACGGCCTGTAATGGTATGGGTGCAGCGGCGACAGACAATCAAATTGTTGTGAGTGTCCTGAGTGACCCCAAAACATTTAATCCGGCTTTGTCGGCAGAATCGCCTAATATTTTCGGGCTAACGTATGAAGGCTTGGTGAGCGAAAATCCAGTCACTGGCGAAACGGAACCGGCCTTGGCTGAAGCTTGGGAATTTTCAGGAGATAAGCTCAATCTCACTTTTACGCTCAAAGACGATCTGAAATGGTCGGATGGCGAACCGCTCACGGTTGATGATGTGGTGTTTAGCTATAACCAGATTTATCTCAACGAAAAAATCCCGACAAATTCCCGTGATGGTCTGCGAGTCGGTGAAGCGGGCACATTACCCACCGTCCAAAAAGTGGGCGATCGCCAAGTTAGATTCACCATCACCGAACCCTTTGCTCCTTTCCTCAACAGCACAGGCTTAGAAATCTTACCAGAGCACATTCTCAAAGAATCCGTCGAGACCCTCGATAGCGAAGACAATCCCCTATTTCTCGGCACATGGGGCGTGGGCACAGATCCTGCTGAATTAGTCGTCAATGGTCGTTATTTACTCGATAGCTATTCCGTCGGCCAACGTTTAATCTTTAAGCCGAACCCTTACTACTGGAATGCACCAAAGCCCTACGTCCAGAAAGTCGTTTGGCAAATCGTGCCCAATACCGACACGACGTTATTACAATTTCGCTCCGGTGATCTCGACGTCACGACTGTCTTACCCGAATATTTTTCGTTATTAAAACAAGAAGAAGAACGCGGCAAATTTGACATTTATAACGGTGGCCCCAGCTACGGTACAACCTTTCTGTCCTTTAATCTCAACACAGGCAAGCGCGATGGCAAACCCCTCGTTGCTCCTTACAAATCAGCCTGGTTTAACAACGTCAATTTTCGGCGTGCGGTTATTCATGCCCTAGACCGTCAGCGAATGGTAAATAACATTTATCGCGGTTTGGGGGTGACTCAAGATTCACCAATATCTGTGCAGTCTCCTTTCTTTAATGCAGACGTTGAGGGTTATGAATATGACCCAGCCAAAGCCAAAGCTCTATTGAAAGAAGCCGGTTTTTATTACGACGATCAAGGCAAGGTATTTGATATCGACAATAATCCTGTGCGCTTTTCGTTGATCACTAATGCTGGTAATAAAATCCGCGAATCGATGGCAACGCAGGTAGAACAAGATTTAGAAGCGATTGGGATGGAGGTTGATTATGCACCGATTGGTTTCAACATCCTCGTGGACAAGCTGACAAACTCGCTAGACTGGGACTGCACCATGCTGGGATTGACGGGTGGAAATGAGCCGAATGGTGGTGCAAATGTTTGGGCGACTGGCGGCAATCTCCACATGTTTAATCAAGAAGCTCGTCCCGGCACAACCCCGGTCACAGATCGTAAAATTGATCAATGGGAGCAGAAAATCGCCGATCTATATGTCGAAGGAGCGCAGAAGATCGAATTTGAGGAGCGCAAGGCAATTTATGACGAAACTCAAGTACTTACAGCGGAGTATTTACCGTTTATTTATTTGGTGAATAATTTTTCGTTGGCGGCGGTGCGCGACAAAATCCAAGGGGTCAATCATTCTGCGCTTGGTGGCTCTCTTTGGAATATCGAAGATTTAACTATTGCGACTGAAACTGAAATCAAGGAGTAACTTCACACATGTCTTTAAATACTGAAATTGCTGATTCTCTAAAGCAGGCGATCGCCACCCATCAAACTGAGGTGGACTATTTAGAAATACGGGTACAACAGAGTGAGTCTACGAGTGTTAGTTTTCGTGGCCCACAGTTCGACGGTAGTAATCGCAGTTTTGCACTGGCTGGCGGCATTCGGGCTTGTCACCAAGGCGGCTGGAGTTTTGTGACGTTCAATGGGTTGGATGAGTTGGGCGATCGCATTCTAGATGCTATATCTCAAGCTAAAATCGTTGGCAAAGAAGAAACTGAGTTAGCCCCAACTGCGCCGATTGAAGATTATGTTCCGGTAGAAATTAAGCACGATCCACGGACTGTTTCGCTCAAAGAAAAGCGGGATCTCGTCGCGAAATACAACCAAATCTTGCTGGATTATGACCCCCGTATCCAGACCACGATGAGTAGCATTAGTGATAAATTTGTCACGACTTATTTTGTGAACTCTAACGGTAGTTGCATTATTCAGGAAAGACTGGATGTCAATGGTAGATTTGGGGCGATCGCCAGAGGAGAAGACGGCGTAGTCAGACAGGGCTTTGAATCGTTAAATTCCCGCTGTGACTTTGATGTCCTCGTCGATATTGAAGACCGCGTTAAAGGCGCAGCCGAAAGAGCCATTCGCCAGCTTGATGCCACCCCTGTAAAAGGTGGTCAGTATACTGTTGTGCTCGATCCTTACCTTGCGGGGGTCTTCATTCACGAAGCCTTTGGTCATCTCTCGGAAGCCGATTTTGTCTACGAAAATCCCCGGATGCAAGAGCTACTCACAATCGGCAAACCCCTCGGCATTCCCCAGCTAAACGTGATTGACGACGCAACTTTGCCCAACCTTCCCGGCACAATGAAATACGACGACGAAGGTATTCCCGGACAGCGCAAGTATTTGATTAAAGATGGTGTGTTGACTCAGCGGCTCCATTCTCGCGAAACGGCTGGAAAAATGAAAGAAGAGCCAACTGGTAATGCTAGAGCAATCCAAGCTGGCTATCCACCGATTGTACGCATGACAAATACAGCGATTGAACCCGGCGACACCAACTTTGAAGATATGATCAAAGACATTGAAGAAGGTGTGTATGCGGTGCGAATGCTCGGTGGTCAAACTAACGGTGAAATGTTCACGTTTGCGGCGGCGGAAGGTTACATGATTCGTAATGGCAAGCTCGCTGAATCGATTAGTGATGTCACTCTCAGCGGTAATGTCTTCCAAACATTGCAAGATATTGAGGCGATCGGCAACGATACTCTCTATACGAATGGTGGCTGTGGTAAAGGCGGTCAATCTCCTCTCCCTGTCAGCGTTGGTGGCCCTCACATCCGTATCAAAAATGTGGTGGTTGGCGGTCGCTAACTTTCAAAGTGTGACTCAAATCTTTTAATCAAACAGCTTCTCTAAACAATTTGGAGAGGCTTTTTTTATGGCTTGAACAGGAAGCCGGATACCGTCAAACATCCCCAGCCAATTAGAAAAGCGACACCACCCAGCGGTGTAATGGCTCCAAGGATTTTCACACCGCTCAAACTCAGGGCGTAAAGGCTACCGGAGAAAAGTACTGTACCGACAATAAACGCGACACCCGCGCTGTTTAGCCATGTTTGGGGTAATGAACCATGTAATGACAGTAGGCCAACTAGTAAGAGGGCGATCGCATGGTACATCTGATATTGAGCGCCCGTTTTCCAAATCTCCAAAGCGCTAACGTCGAGTTTTGCTTTGAGAGCATGGCTGGCAAAAGATCCGGCAACGACGGATAAACCTGCAAGTATGGGTGCAAGCGTTAGGAAAAAACGTGTCCACATAAATTTTTCTCTGAAAGTATTACTTCATTAAAAATGAAAAAGCCCCACCGTCAGGCAGGGCAATATTTTACCGATAATTCACTCAAGTCAAACTTTAGCGGATATATTCCTTGAGGATGCTGTTGCGGTTAGGGTGGCGTAGTTTGCGGAGCGCTTTAGCTTCGATTTGACGAATGCGCTCACGGGTCACGTTGAAGATTTGACCGATTTCTTCGAGGGTCTTCATGCGACCATCATCGAGACCATAACGAAGGCGCAATACATCGCGCTCACGAGGGCTGAGGGTGTCGAGGACATTCTCAAGGTCTTCGCGGAGGAGGCTCTTGGAAACTTGGTCTTCTGGGGTTTCGCCGTCTGCTTCGATGAAATCGCCGAGGCGAGAATCTTCTTCTTTACCGATGGGCGTTTCGAGAGAGATGGGCAACTGGGCAGATTTCGCGATGAAGCGGAGTTTCTCGATGGTCATTTCCATGCGAGTAGCGATTTCTTCCTCAGTAGGCTTACGGCCCAACTCTTGGGACAGAATTTTGGTGGTCTTTTTAATACGAGAGATAGTCTCGTAGAGGTGAACTGGTAGGCGGATGGTGCGGGACTGGTCGGCGATCGCCCGCGTAATTGCCTGACGAATCCACCAAGTCGCATAGGTCGAAAACTTATAACCTTTCTCGTGGTCAAACTTCTCTGCCGCACGAATCAAACCGAGAGAACCTTCTTGAATCAAGTCTTGGAAAGACAAGCCACGGTTCATGTATTTTTTGGCGATGGAGACAACCAAGCGGAGGTTGGACTGCACCATTTTGTCCTTAGCGCGACGGCCTTGGTAGAGGCGACGACGAAAAGCCTTGATCGGCATAGCCGCAGCTTCAGCCCACTCTTTATCGGTGGGAACACGGTCTTCGTGCTCTGTGAGTTGCTCACGCATCCGCTCTAATTCGAGTAGGTCGGCAATCTTACGAGCAAGTTCGATTTCTTCTTCTGCGCGGAGGAGGCGAATACGACCAATTTCTTGGAGATATATACGAATAGAATCTTCGGTATAGGGCTTCTTCTTCGTAGCAGCATCTTTGCGGCGACTGGTTTTTGCCTTGCGGGTTGTCTTCTTGGTGAGCTTGATTTCGACGAACTCAGCACCTTCTTTAACTTCGCTCACTTGAGCTTCTGCAAGGGTACTGTAATCGATTTCTGCACCACTAGTTTGGGCCGCTTTATCGGTCAGCTCCAGTACGGTATTCGCTTCGGTCATGCCTATTTCCTCTTTATTCGCAAAAGTGACTATGTGGACAAAATTCAAAAAATACAGATCCAACAGATCTATCTAACGGAATAACTAGCGATGACGCATCACAGGTAGTAGATACACTTGCTGTCCTATTCGGTTAAAAGCTGTGGAATCGAATTCTACTCATAGATCAAAACAAGCCAGTATCGATGGCGGTCTTTTCTATGCTTAAACCAGTAAAGTCTATGACTAAACCGTTTCGGGCCTGGTGGAGTGAAATTCCTAGACATTCTAGTGAATTTATGCCTGATTGCCCACTTGGTTGTCATAAAATTCCGGAAACTTCACACATCCAGTAACAAATACTAATGTTGAAGGTTTTTGTTGACAAAAGAAATTGTCCGCAGTTGGCGATCGCCTCTAAACGTTTGGGCAGAAAAATCCTGCTTTTTGTTAGATGCCACGCTTGTCAAGGGACTTTCAAAAACTTGATGCTATCAGGTTAACCGATCTTTTCTGAAAATGTTCACCGTGGGCAATTTTTTTTTTCTAGTATTGACTACCAAATCTTAAATTTTCCTTAACTGGCAATGCTTTGCCTTGAATTATCAAGGTTTGTAGAGTTTTGAAAAAAAATTCTTCCGTCACAGCAGATTACTTAAATGCCAAGATCTCGTCATATTTATCTGTGATAAGTCGATGATTATTGACAATGAATAGAGCGGATTCTGCTATCTTAATAAACCAGAATCTGAGCACCAATACCTTTGGTTAAAGACTCTTTTCACTTCTCTACCCTGAGCGATCCATTGAACATGAAATCCTATCTCGCAGCAGCAGTCCAGATGACCAGCAAACCAGATCTTGCGCGCAATCTGGGGGATGCAGAAGATCTCATCTATCTGGCGGTCAATCAGGGGGCAAAGCTAGTGACCTTACCGGAGAATTTTTCTTTTTTGGGGGAAGAGTCTAAAAAGATGTCTCAGGCTGAGGCGATCGCCACTCAAAGCGAAAAATTTCTCAAAACGATGGCGCAACGATTCCAGATTACCTTGCTGGGTGGTGGTTTCCCCGTGCCTGTGGGTGAAAACAAAGTGTTTAATACAGCCTTGATGATTGGGCCAGATGGTCAAGAACTAGCGCGATATCACAAGACTCATTTATTTGATGTCGATCTGCCGGACGGTAATACCTATGCAGAATCGAGTACTGTCCAAGCGGGCGAGATGCTGCCTCAAGTTTCGGAAGCTGGCAATCTCGGTTGTATTGGTCTTTCGGTTTGCTATGACGTGCGTTTCCCGGAGCTTTACCGTCACCTATCTCAGCAAGGTGCGGCTGTGCTATGTATTCCGGCAGCCTTTACGGCTTATACGGGGAAAGACCACTGGGAGACTTTGATCAAAGCGCGTGCTATTGAAAATACTTGTTATGTGATTGCGCCAGCGCAAACGGGTAATCATTACGGTATGCGCTATTCTCACGGCCACGCGATGATCATTGATCCTTGGGGTACGGTGTTGGATGATGCTGGTGCGCATCCGGGGGTGGCGATCGCCGAAATTAACGCAGGTCGATTGCAGCAAGTTCGTCAACAAATGCCCGCCCTCAAACACCGCGTTTTTTAGAGAAATCAACAATTCATCAGATCGACAGGGTAAAAATAGAAGCAGAAGTCCATTATGTGAGTAGCCGAAGATGATCGATTTTCTAGTGGATTTACTCAAGCTAGTGAAAACGATCCAATTTCAAGTTGGACGGACGTCAATTTCTTTAGACGAAGTTATTCAGCTCTTATTTTTCATCTTTGTTACTTTCGTTCTCTCAAATTACCTCAGTCGATTTTTAAAAAATCAAGGTTTAAAAAAAGTCATCCTCGATCAAGGTAGCCGTTATGTTGTCGCGAACCTAGTCAGTTATGGTTTTGGCTTTTTCCTTCTGTTATTAATCTTACAAACAACAGGTTTTGATATTTCCGTCCTCGCCGTCGTTGGTGGTGGTCTTGGTATTGGACTTGGTTTGGGTTTTCAAGATTTTCTCAAAAACTTTATCAGCGGCTTAACTCTATTAACTGAACGCAAGATTAAAACTGGCGACTTTATTCAGCTCAACGATTTACAAGGCTTTGTTCAAGAAATCTCAACACGAGCAATTGTTGTTAAGCAAAAAGATGGCTCTTCTGTCATTGTGCCTAATAGTCATTTTGTTGAAAACCAAGTTTTTAATTTCCATTATGAAACATCAGATGTTCGGCTCAAATTGCCAATTAATGTGGCCTATGGCAGCGATACAACCTTAGTCACAGAAGTGTTACTAGTCGCAGCTTATACCGAGCACAACATTTTACAAGTACCTTCGCCACAGGTCATCTTCACTGGGTTTGGAGATAGCTCACTCGATTTTGAATTGTGGGTCTGGATTCAGAGTGATCAGATGGGTGTGCAGCACGAAATTTTAAGTTCGCTGCGTTTCACAATCGAGTACAAATTTCGGCAAAATGATATTCAAATTCCGTTTCCTCAGCAAGATTTATGGATTAAAAATCCTGAATTGATTGGTCGGAAAGCGCCCAGAAAGCCTGTTAAGACTGAACCTCAAGAGAATAGCAAAGGTTCTCTAGATGCTGATGATATTCAAAACATTCATGGGAGAAAGGCGATCGCCCACGAGCCTCACATTTCAATTCGTAATTTACTCAAAAAAGTAGGGTCGTTTAGTCATTTAAATGAACTACGATTAAGACAAGTAATCGAAGTAGGTCGGTTAAAATCGCTAAATCCTGAAGAAGTATTGTTTCATGAGAATGACCCGGGTGACTCTTTTTACATTATTTTGTCCGGCAGCGTTGAAGTGTATGCAGAGTCATTAAACAAAAAACTAGCAATTTTAGAAGCGGGCAATTTTTTTGGGGAAATGTCTTTGATGTTGGGGATTCCGCGAACGGCGACGGTTCAGGCACAGGAGTCTACTTTGCTGTTCGAAATTATCTATGACAATTTCAAAGTACTTTTGCAGACGCATCCTGATTTTCATAAGACTTTGGTTCGAGAGTTGAGTACGCGCCAAGAGGAATTGATCCAGCGGAAGCAGGAGTTGCAGGCACGAGGCTTAGTTTCTACGGCTGATCAGGAAACGAACATTTTGAATTGGATGCGCCGACGGTTGCAGACTTTGTTTAACGTTTAGGTTTGGTGGCTTTTCGAGGGTAAGATTTTGATTGTTGTGCTGCTAATCTGTTGATATCACCCGGAAGATTGTCGTCGTAACTGAATTGTGAGGATAGGATTGAACTGTATTGTCCGTAATTCTTTGGGCAATTTCTCATTTCCTAACTTTTATTTTTATCTACCCTAATACTTGAACAATGCAAGTGTTTCAGATTATGAAATTACAGACTTCTTTCGGTAAGGTTTTCTTGCTCATGCTCGCGCTCACTGGTGCTGATCTCTCGTCTCGGGCGATCGCCGATGAAGTATTTATTAACGAGCCTCTGCCGAGCAATACTTCTAACGCTGTTGTTTTGCCAGAAAAGATCACGAACGAGCCGATCTTTTTCCGGTTTAACAACAATATCTATGGCGATGTCGAAGCCTATAGTCTTGCGGAATCGGTCAAAGAAAATTTAGAACCGATGCGTGTAAATGTCGATGCGGCAGCGGATACACCCCAAAGTGAAGGGAAAGATTCTCCCCTAGGCATGATTAAATTTCCGTTCAATAATGGCCCTGCCAGAGACACTGAGGCCGAAGTTGAAGTAGAACTAGATGAAGCTGATTCACGAGTAACTCCTGGTGGTATGTACTAGGCGTTTGTTAAAAAACGTTGGACAGCGTCTACTGATTACAGGGTTTGCTAAACAAAATATCTATGTCGTTACCTTTTGATGCAGAATCAACCGAAGCGCGGGTCGCAAAGTTTTGGCAAATTCCTGCCAGCTTTGGTATGGAACGCAATGCTTATCACAATTATTTGAATGAGATTGTGAGCAATCGTTATGCGCTGATTCGTGGGTTGCAAATGTTGCGAGACGAATTACAGTTTGCTGCCTTGAGCCATACGGACATGAAAACCTGTGGTGCAGATATGAGTTTGCCGAGTGTGGTCACAACTTTAGCTTATACAAATTGTGGCGATCGCATTCATCAAGGAGAAGCAACGAAGCGCTATCGAGATGTTGTGGCGTCTCGCTTTGCAACACTATCTGAAATTGGCGAGCTTAAATTAGAAGCCTTCTTCCCGGCGGGTGGCGGTACGGATAATGGTGCAACGTTAGCTCATGTGACTGTTGCCCATGAATTGGATGAGGGTCTCAAACGGCGAATCTATGACGGTAATCCTCAATCTATTTCTTTGGTGGCGATCGATCTTAAAACCCATGTCGGACGATTGCGTCAGGATGGCCAACAAATTTATGGTAAAACCCGCGAATCTCCTTGGCGCGAACCGCGTGCTGCTTGTGGTGCAATTGTGGGAACGCTCACTGATTACCATCCAGACAACTTGATTCATCGCCGCATTCGGGATGATCTGGGCGAACAAAATTTTCAGTTTTTATCCAATCATTTAATTTCAACGGATGTAGCTGGTGTTGATATTACGATGGCTGTTGCTGCACACATTGTCGCCATTAATGGGATCCGTAATACGGCGATCGCCCTTGCTGAAGAAATGGATGAGCGGGGCGTCGCACATCTGACTGCTAGTACGACTGTGAATCGTCCATCGCGGGATGATCTCGTAATTTATCTCGCCCGCGCGACGGTATTCGGGGGCAAAATCCGCATTCAAAGTTTTGGCACTGATGCAAAATTATATGGTGGCAAACTGGTGGAATACGCTGGCGAAAAACGGTTGCAGCTTCGTTACAGCGACTGGGATTGCAATAATTTACCCATCGAAGAGATTGATTACAAGGTGCGTTTTTCTGGGCTATAGAGAATGGCTTAATGAAAATAGGTGGCGATCGCCCCTAATATTGGCGCGAAAAATCCAGAAAAAACCCGCCCTGACTGCTGGAGGAGAGCGGATATACTTGATAAGAGTAGAGAGTCTTACCTAATGCCGTAATATCTCTACAACCCTCATCATCTCTTGGTTTGAAGAGGTTTGTAAAATGCTAATTTCTGAGTCTCGAGATTAGTTTATTTTATCAATGATTCTTGGAATATTAAAGCTGACTAATGTTGACCCGATTGCGCTCATTCTTCGGCAGACTAGCGATGATGTTCGATGGCGGTCATCCCTTCATTTTCTAACACCTGACCTTGATCGACAGTGGCATAAATCAGATGGCGATCGCCGCATTGCATTTGTTGTTGCACCGTACATTCGAGATAGGACAAAGCATCTTGGAGAATCAGGCAGCCATTATCACCGAGAGTCGTCGGCAGGGTATCAAAGGGATTTTCGCCAATGATGCTGTGGTGGAAAAAATAACGGCGGACATTGCGACCTTCCTTGAGAATATTCAGGGTGAATTGATCGCCCGTATGAACCATTAAATCTGCATTTTGATCGGTTCTCACCGCAATAACTAGCCCCGGTGGATTAAAGCTTGCTTGGGTCACAGCGGAGGACAAAATCCCTCTATGGGTGTCGCCATCACGGGTTGTGACTACGCAGAGGGAACCGACAATTCTCTCGACGGCTTGTTCGGTGCGATCGCCTTGGGCCTTAGTTCGACTACGTTGAGGGGAACGGAGTTTTTTATTTGCTTTGAGGGTTTGGGCAAATTGACGGCCTGCGGCTTGGCATGATCCGAGTACCTCGGAGTTGGGCGTAAACTTCACTTTGATTGCATCGAAACCAAAACGGTAATTGGCATCGCGGAGTTTATTTTCTAAAAAGCCGATCGCCTCACCACTCCAACCGTAGGAACCGAATACCCCGGCTAATTTGGTGGGAGTCGCTGTGGAAAGGACGATGCCGAGGGCAGTTTGGATTTGGGTGGGGGCATGGCCAGCGAGGGTGGGGGAACCGATCAAAAATCCATCGCAGGCTTCAATGGCTTCGATAATCTCGCTGGGTTCGGCGGCTTCGCAGTTGATGCTATTTACCTGTATGCCCTGATCAACTAATCCTTGGGCGATCGCCTGAGCCACTACCGACGTATTACCGTAGGCGGAAGCATAAAGCAGTGCCACTGTTAATTCCTGCGATTTTTGCTGCTGACACCACTGGCGATAATCGTATTTAAAGCGGCTCAAACTATAGCGTACCAAGGGGCCATGGCCGGGGGCATAGGTCTGGGCCGGGAATTGTTCTAAACGATCAAGCGCTTTTTCGACTGGTTTGGTTTGGGGCGCATGAAGACAGTCGAAATAATAACGGCGATCGCCATCAAGTTCTTTCCAAGCTCCATCAAACGCCGCATCACCGCACACATGGGCGCCAAAAAGTTTATCAGTATATAAAATCTGCGTTGTTGGATCAAAGGTGCAAAGACCATCAATCCAGCGGGGAGTCGGCACAGTCGTTAAAACAAGGGGCTGTCCTTGGTGAATCTCTAAGGTTGACTCCACCCGCACCACTTGCACCCGTTCTGTCCATTGGGGAAAGGCCATCCTAAAGGTATCTGCACCGAGGTGAGAACAAACAATTTTTGCTTGGGGAGCCTTGTTCAAAAGCGCTTCGAGGGTCACCATACGGTTCGCATTGACATGGCTGAGAATGACATAATCCAACGTTGTCAGATCCAGATGCTCCTCCAAAGCCTCTATATAAATATCTGTAAAAGACTCCCCCGGTGGATCAATCAACGCGAGGCGATCGCCGCGAATCAGAAAAGAATTAGCCGTTGTCCCCTGCTGGCGGGCATATTCAATCTCAAACTTCAGACGATCCCAAGTCCGCGATCGCAACATCAACGTATTCGGCGCAATCTCCACAACTTGGACATCCTTCGGGCGGGTAGGGGTAACAGTTGCAACGGACATAATCTCAAAACCTCATAAAAAATTGACAATAATTGACTACTAAACTCAAAAAAATTGAGAGTCATTTTCGATGCTGAACCCCTACGACAGATGATCTTAATCTGAAATTTGCATCTCGATCTTTTTGGTTTTACCTAACTACTTCAAAGATGATTTGTAGAGGCAGAGTTTTCTAAATGGGCTGGTTGCTGATAGCGTTGACCAACCGCCTTCTCTGGATCAACACCTTTGAAAGTTGGCGGAATCCAAACCCTTACGATGAGCAGCATTCCCAAAACCACTAAGAAAGCACAGGCGGCCAGAATCTTTGTCCAATCTGTTTCTAAAACACCGCTCACAATGACTTCTCGCAGCACAGAAACAATGGAAACTTCCACAGCCACGCCGATAGAAATTCGTTGCTCTTGGAGATAAATGATTAGTAGCCGAAATAACTCCACCAAAATTAGTAGGAATAAAATATCAGCGGTGACGGTGTGAAAATGCACTGGGGGGAGCAGCGATAGGAACATATCCCGCATTTGCAAAACCATGAAACTAAAAAGACCAATGCAGAGGGAAACGACAATCAGATCCTGCACAGACTCTAAGACGCGCACCACTCGTCCACGATTTACTTCGTACAGAGATAGTTGATTATCTTGAATGGGTTTTGGGGGAGCAATAGTTCGGTTCATGGCGGAGAATTTCTCTGGTTTTAGTGACGATCTGGGAAGAAGGGAAGAAGGGAAGAAGGGGAGAGCGGGAGAAGGGGGGATTGGGGGATTGGGGGATTGGGGGATTTTGAAGAGAGAAGTTTCGATTGCTCTATCTCCGCGTCTCCGTGTCTCTCCATCCCCGCGTCTTCGATTAGTAATGGTTACCGAGTTTGCGGTGGTGAACGGCGGTTAGGGCATTCACGTCGGCGACTCGTCCGTTGTGAACAAGGCTGTAGATCACCCAATGGTCGCCGCAGTCCATACGGCTGGAAACTTCGCATTCGATATAGGCAAGGGCATCGGCGAGGATGGGGCAACTGTTACTGGCTGGATAGGTTTTGATGCCTGCAAAGCGATCGCCGCCGGGGGGAAAACGCTTCAGAAAATGCTTCATTAAGGGTTTGTAATTCTCTTCTTCTAAAACATTGAGGACAAAATGATCACTGACTTGCATAAAGGATTCGATGGCGCGGTCTTTGGCAACGGCGATCGCCACACCGAGGGGACTGCCACTGGCTTGGGTGACCCAAGAAGCTAACATCGCGCTGGTAATATCTTCTTTTTTGGCGGTAATCAGATAGAGACCGCTGCTAATGCGTCCGAGGGCTTTTTCTAATTCCAGATCGATGGCTTGAATATCCTTCTGGGTGCGATCGCGGGTGAGCCATTGCCCCATATCTGTACCCGCTTCGTCGCAGAGTTGATCCATCGCGTTTTGGGGAGCCTCTTTAACCAAAATTGGCGGGAAAGCTTCGGTTAGCCCAACGCCTTGAAATTTGTTGCGGAGAGGATAAATGGGTTCGTCTTCGCCACCGCCTGTTTCAAATAAACCGATCGCCTGTTTCTTATGGGTAGCAGCTAAAACGGTACTAAGGGCGGCTTGGGAAATGGGACAAGATTGGGGAGGCATCCCGACGATTAACCCGCTGGCGACATCAACCCATTCCCGTAATTCTTGGGGTGGCGTTTCTTGTAAATCGACTAATTCGACTTGTACGCCGTTGCGGGTCACACCATGGGCGATCGCCCTCGCGAGATGATCACTGTAGCCATAGTCTTGGCAATAGAAAAACACCACCAAAGTTTCGGTTTTTGCTTTGGCCGCACTCCAAGTTTGGTATTGCTCTAACCAATGGGGAATCGACTGTTTTAAAAGGGGGCCATGGCCAGTAGCGACGAGTTTGATCTCTAATTTGGCGATGCGCTTGAGGGCTGCCAGAACTGAACGGGCATTAGGAGCCATGAGACAGTCGTAGTAATAGCGAAAGTCTGCTTCTAAAAGCTGACTATTTTCGTCGTAGAGATGGTCATCGCAATAATGCATCCCAAAAACATCGCAAGTATAGAGAATGCCTGTGCCGTGGTCGTAGCTGAAAATTGTGTCCGGCCAATGCAAATTGGGCGCTGAGACAAATTCCAATTCATGACCTTGTCCTAAATCTAGGCGATCGCCACTTTTTACTATTCGCGATTGGAATGGGCGATGCAGCATATTCTCCAGAAATTGAATCGCAATCTTTGCTCCAACGATCACAATGTCTGGCGCTAAATCGAGTAAATCTCCGATCAAAGCACTATGGTCTGGCTCCGTATGACTAACTACTAAATAATCAATTTCTGAAACATCAATTAAGCCCGTCAGTGCCTGCAAATATAATGTTTCAAACTTGCGGTGGGACGTATCAACAAGGGCAATTTTATCCGCACAAATTAGAAAAGAATTGTAAGTTGTACCATTGCGTAACCCGAACTCAATATCGAAGCGATCGCGATCCCAATCAAGAGAGCGAATCGCTGTTGTGTCGGCAGCTAGTTTGACTGTTTGAACAGTTAAACGTTGACGGGGTGGCACAAGAGCGGGTTGTGTGAGGGCGACCATAGGGCTTTTTCCAAATCAGATAAAAACATAGATTAAATCTCTATACTCCTTATCATGCCTTCATTTCAGACTGCTGTAAAATGCCAATTCCTGACCCAAAACATTAGCTTAGCTTATAATTTATAAGCTGCAAATTAAGCTGTACTAATGTTTTCTTTGCTCTGAAACTTCCAAAGAAATTTAGCTAATATTCTAGACAAAAAAATCCGCCCTAACTGCTGAAGTAGGGCGGATAGCTTGATAAGGCTGAAAATCTCTTTTTTGAAAAGTCTTATTCTTGAGACGGCTTAGGACTTGTAATTCAAAAAGTGATTTTAATTATTTTAAGCTTTTCTTTTTATAAGCTTGAAAGTCTGAATTTTGCTATTTCTAATCAACTTGCAACATCGCAGGTTGTGCGGATTCTGGTGGTGGAGATTGCTCGGTGATCTGGTGGTTTGTACCCAGCCCCAGAAATGGAATGATATAGCCGAGGAAAAGTCCGATGACAAAAATCCAAGCGTGGGAAGGGTCTAGGCAAAAAAGTAGACGGCGATCGCCACTATAAAGCTGGATTGACCAACCAAAGTCTTTTTGTTCGAGTGATGGAGTTGATAGCTTATTCATTGTGATCACTGCCGATGATTCGGTGAGATAAAAAATGAGTGGAATTTGTGTCGCTAAATAGCATACAGATCTAGATTAGTCTCGGTGAAAAAAGCTGAGCAAAAAAAGACGAAAGTCCGATAAAAGTCAAAGCTAAAAAGTCTTTTTTTGTGAATTTTGCAATTTTTTCTTGTTTTTATATTAGCAAAAAAGAGTGTGTATGAATGTTTTTATTGATAGGTATTATCAAGGGCTTTGATAGCTTTTTCTTAAGTGAATTAAATCATTTTTTATTGCAAAAAAATCCGCTCAACTACTGGAATAGAAGAACGGATAAACGTGATGGAGGAAACTTTTTGAATGCTAGAGATTATGTTTTGTCTTCATCGTGAGTGAAGCGATTGTAGAGGAAGTCGAGAGCATAATTGCGCCATTCGGAATATTTAAGATCTTCTATACTCCGGTCGTGATCGCGGAGTTGGTAAAAGAAAAAGAAAAGGTTCATAATTCTACTGATTTTAGCGTGGGGCCGTTAATCATCGTCACGAGGCGATCGCTTAATCAAGAGAGAAAACCTGATCAATATTATCCGTAGTAATAAAAAAATCATAATTTTTCTATTAGGAAAAGAGTGAATAAGCCAGTCTTAAAAAGTGTAAGTGGTGCGTAGAGCAAAGACAGTAGTTGTGTCATTTTGGGCATCGCCTTCTGGATTGAAAATGACAAATGCACCCGGAGTTACACTGATGTTGTCGTTGACTTGATATTTGTAAAAGGCTTCGAGTTGATATGGGGTTTGGCGATCGCCGATATTAGCCGGGCTTAAGCTCGCCCCATCACCCGCACCGACCCGATGGAGTGGTTGACCAAATAGAATCCCTGCGGAACTGCCCTTTGACAAAGCATCCGGGAAATATAGACCTGCCATCCAACTCGTCAAATTCGTATAGGCCGAGCCACTATTTGCCTGATCCGCCATGATGTACGCTCCATAACCCGTCAAGTTCACTTTGGAACTCATGCGCCAATTGACTGTTGCGCCAAAAGAGTTAAATCGTACTGGAGTGGTGAGTGGTAAATCGCCCAGAACGCCTGTCGATGCGCCCGTTAGACCCGTGCCAGCAATATTGATTTGGTGATAGCTATAGGCATAGTTCAAGCCAATATCCAGCTTTTTACTTGGAGTGAGCGTGAGTTGCGTCGCCGCGATAAAACTACCGTTAAACAAACCTGCTCCCAACGGTGTACCCGGAAAGCCTTCATTACTGGGTATCGCTGCATTCACAGATCCATAGAGCGCCCGCCAATCGATAACGTCATTGGGTTTGTAGATGAAACCGCCTGCTGAGGCTAGTCCAGTACCGCTCGTTCCCCCCGACATCCGGAGGACTGGGTTTAACGTGGCAAAGCGAGAAATCGTCCCCTGACCTTCGCTGGCAAAGGGCAGAATTGCTGGGAACGCATCGGTCACTTCGGCTTTGGGGCCAATGAAAGCGGTGAGTTTATCGGTAACCGGGGTGACGTAGAGCAGCTTGTAAATGCACAGACTATTGTTGCCACAACTGGCTTGGAGATTTTGCGGGTTAAAGCCAGCAAATTGGGGTTCCCAGGCTAGGCTCGTCATGCCTTCCCCGAGGATGGAAGCATCGTTCGGAAAGAGGGTTTCGGCAACGCTGCCCGTGCCTGTAACGAGTTTGCTCGCGGTGTAGTTATGGGCTTGTAAGCCAGTGATTAAAGCGTCTTTGCCGGTAAAGCTAGTGGTCAAATTTAACCGCAGGCGATCGCTGAACATAATCTGCGCATCATCACCAGTCGGTTCGCCGCCCGTTGCGCCGCTAATCGAGAAAATAGCTTCTCCGCTCAGTTTCGTTGTCGTTGAAAATTGATTGTCTTCAAGCTCAGTGGTACGACCTTCCAAGTCATCGACCCTTGCCCCTAGGGCGGTCAGTTCTGTCTCAAACTCGGCGATTAACCGTCTGAGCACGGGAAGATCAGTGGTTGTAAAATCCCCGTCTTGACCTAGTATCTGCCGTTCTATGACGCTTAGACAGGCATTGAGTCCTGCCGCAAATTCGTAACGGGTCATGGGGCGATCGCCGCGAAACGTTTGATTCGGATAACCCGCAACGCAACCATACCGTTCCACCAAACCTTGCAATGCTTCATAGGCCCAATCTGTCGGTCTGACATCCCGCAACCCCGAAACCGAATTCACTTGTGCCATCTCTAGCGATGTGGAAGATCGTGTTTCTTGCGCCTGAACCGATGTACCGACGTTGGCTACACCGCCCCCGATTACCAAACCTGCTAGCCAAATTAGTTGCGACTGTTTCTTCATCATGGATTTTTACTCTCTAAGTTTTATTGGCGATCGCCGACGGTGGATTCAGTCTCATCAGTCTGTTCTGGCAACAATATTGACTTCAAGCAATAGAGCAAAATCAGCAACATGAAATCTGCAGTAATAAAAAAAGCAATCTGGTCATACATCGTTTTTTCTCACAAAAAAGGTGGAATAAAACCTAAAAGTACGGGACATCGATAACGGTATTTTTGGAAAGAATGAATTTTGCTGAAATGATGCGGAGGAAATTTCAACACGCATTTTGAGCAAAATATCAAATCTAAGCATATAGTCTTCTGTCTATGGCTTGTTAAATCAATATACGCTTTTAGCTATACACTGTAAATATCCGGTAAATTAATATTTCTGCCCAAAAACATAGCTGCCACTTATGCGATGCACCGAAAAAAATCTGTTATGCCGATGGCTCTTTTGAAGAAGTAACGCTGTTAAAATAAGCTTACGGAAACTAAAATTATCGTAAGCTTAAGTTTAGAAAGTCAATTATAATAAGCTTTTTAACCCTGTTTCCGAATGAGTAATGCCC
>JBARRZ010000100.1:0-3051 GCA_049644465.1 Limnothrix sp. | reverse complement strand
ACGGATACCAGCGAACAAATTAGCAACGGAATCGTGACGAATCCGCCTGTGGTGAAAAATGCAGCCCAATCCATAAAACGCTCCAGAGATACCGTCTCTGAGAATACGCGATTTTCTAGCGCTTTTGGCCAACCGGCACAAAACTACCGACGATCAAACCGAAGCCCACAGCGAAGGCGAGCAATACACCGAAGGGCAAGCGCACCGATTCCCACAACAGAAACTTAATAGAAACGATCTCAATATTTTGAATCGACAAGATGGCGACGGAACCAATTAGAGCGGCCACGAAAATCATGCTGAGTAATGTGCTTAAAGTTCTCATGAGGCTTGCTTTTTAGTGAACAATCGAAAATAATTGGCGACAAAAAATTCTTTAATCGGAAAAAATAAATACGTTAAAGGATTAATTGTGATAATAATATTCCGAAAATCTCGCCGCGCCCCGCCCACAATCCGCTTTGCCACCCATGTCGCCGACATCACACCGACAGGATTTAGCGCACTTTTAAAAGGGCCAAGAATTAATTTGCGAATAACGATGGGGGCGTCTAAACGCTGCAAAGTTACCAGATCGCCGAGGGCACGTTTGCTGAGTTCATACAAAGGACTCACCGCCGGATTGACTTCTGCTTCGGAGGTGTTGACCCAAATTTCTTTGCGCACACGGTCTTGGTTGGTTTTGATTGTGCTGAGAAATAATTCGATCAATCTTTGCTGAGAAAAGGTATTGATTTCGTAGGATTTGTGGATGGCTTCGGGGTGGCGATCGCCGTGAACATTAATCCCATGATTTAGCACCAAAATATCCACTTTTTTAAGGTCTTCGAGAATTGCCGCTTCGTTACCCACTTGCCACTGAATCGTTTTTAACGGCACAGTTTGACCCTGAATATCGAGGCTTAGATCTTGTGCGCTAGAAGTGAGGGCGATCGCCTTTGCCCCCGCCTGATGCAATTCCGTCAGCAACGCCCGTCCGAGCGTCCCCGATGCGCCAGTGACCGCAACCCGTTTACCTTTCAAAGATAGTGCCGTCCCCATAACCTTATCTACCAAGGTGAATGTGCCACAATAATACGCCTCTTGGTTATCGAAATGGTGTCGCCAGTGGTAAGGACGATTCACAAACCAGTCGCCGGGCAACGCCTCAAACGCGCCGGGACGATGGGTGATATCCGTGATTTCGTCCGCGTAAGGAACCCCGAAACCACGGGCGATCGCCGCCCCCGCAAACGACAACGTATAAAGACAACCCGCCAAACCTAGCCAAGCCGTATTCACGCCCAGCAGACATAGCCCAGCCCAAAACAGTAGCCCAAAACCCAGCATGACTCCCGCTTCCGGCAGGTCATTATACCAATGGGCTTTTTTATAAATATCTTCATCAATGACTGTCAGATCACGCCGAAAAACCTTGTGATGCCAAATATGTAGACGGTTGAGCGGTTCCCAAATATGCGCCAGCACATGATAAACATCACGCACAAGTTCCACCCAAAAGACCGAACCCAAGACCATCCCACTACCAAGGACAAATTGGCTACTGCTGATCATCAAAGAACCTAAGACTGTTATCGCGTTTTTTATCTTAAATTATCTTGAATGGTCGTAGCAGCTTTTCTCGACCTTGGGATAAAAACTGACTCCCGTGGGATCTAAAAAGAAAGGTGATCGCCCTACGTAGAGAATTTTGGCGATCGCCTCATCTAGTGCAACAGCAGCGTTAAGCACAGCATTATTGCGGCGACGAAAGCTAGTCATTTAGCAATCATTAACCCGCACAATAACCGAATCTGGCAACAACGAAGTTTTAATCCCAGTCCAAAAAATCCTAGGCATCAAGCAAATTTTGAGCGATTTTGTGCGGGAAAACGGACAATTATTGTAAGTAGTTAACCGACGGCATAGAAGATCTAAAAACCATTGTTATCCATATCCAGATGAGCATGGCAAATATCAGAGCAAGCTTATCGACATTCTCTGTAACTTTATAAAATATTTCTAGAAAATCAACTACGACAAAAAAAGAATAAGCTACTCTGGATACTACTGAATTTGATTAAGAGTCGTAAGTCTCGGCTATTAGCTTATGTCCAAAAATTGGGCTATTACCATTGGTATTAATGGTTACCAAAAATTACAACCATTAGAATATGCCGTTAAAGATGCAGACATGATAAGAGCACTTTTTGGCGAAGAGTTTTGTTTTCATAAGACTTATCACTTTACAGATAAAAGCTCCCCTATCGAAGCGGATTACGGCAAGCCTTTCGATTCAATCCCAAATTTTATTAATCTAAAACATTTTTTTGATAAGCGTTTTAAGACTCCTTTTATCGATGCTAGTGATAATTTATGGTTTTTTTTCGCGGGGCATGGTGCTCGGGAGAAAGAACAAGACTACTTGATTCCTATAGATGGGTACTCTGCAAATCTACAAGACACAGCTATTCCAGTGCGACATGTCAGTGATTGCTTGCGTCGCAGCGGTGCGGGCAACATTATTCTGCTTATAGATGCCTGCCGGAGTTCCGAGGGAAGTCGTAATGGACTAGGTATTGGTCAAGAAAAACAACAAGGAGTCATCACAATATTCGCCTGCAGCCCAGAAGAATACTCCTATGAACTTGAAGAGTTACAGCAAGGAGCTTTTACCTATGCTTTACTCCAATGCTTACGATTAAAAGGCGAAGAGAATTGCGCCACAGTAGAGCGTCTAGACAGACAAATTTGCTTAACGGTACCTAATCTTGTCAGACAATATAAACAAAAATCCCAGAACCCTCTCAGCGTCTTAGAACCATTATCTAAAAAAGATTTGATCTTGCTACCTCAATTAGCAACATCTACCGACACAACGAGATTGGCAGAACTTGCTTGGAAAGCAGAAGCATTACAGAACTTACAAGAAGCGAAACAGCTGTGGACTCGCGTATTAGCCGCTCCATCCGTCAATTCAAGCGTCAGATCAGATGCTATAGAGGCAATTAGCCGGATTTCTAAAAACGAAAATCAATCCAAAACGAACTCCACTAATAATCAAATCAAGAC
>JBARRZ010000099.1:0-3264 GCA_049644465.1 Limnothrix sp. | reverse complement strand
AATTCTTGAGGGCGATCGCCCATCGTTCCGTCTTTATTTTCGATGAAGCCCATGAAGCAGGCGGTGGTCAAGCTGAAACATGGAATGTCGGACAAGCCCCCAACCGTGCCGAATTTGTGCGGGAATTAGTCGATCTCAGTGCAGGTGCAGTCTTTCTGTCCGCCACTGCCACGAAAAATCCCGCCGTGATGGATTTGTACGCCAGAGGAACCGACGCGATCCATGCCGTGGAAAGTATGTACCGTCTGGAAAATACCCTGAAAGCAGGTGGGTGGGATTCCGCTCCAGCAAATGATCTCCCTTCATTCTCTACAAGCGATGGAAAATGATGGACGGGCTGTGTTGATCCTTCGATATCTTTCACTACATTAATTTTTACCTTCTCCGACATCTTTAATCCCATATTGTTCTTTCATTTTTTCTAATTTATTAGTGACATAATCATCTGCTTGGAAAATATTTTTCGCTTTTGATAACTGTTCCATGAAAAGTCTTTGATTTATGTTTGAATTAGGATTTAAATGATTGTTTCCAGCAAACATAGCTGCCGTTGCAACTTGTTGAGGATCTAACTCATCCTTGAATTTTAGGAAAATTACTTTAGATGCAAAGCCTTTTAAACCAGGTCCATTCGCATCAGAGACAATTGCTCTGATTGTACCCTTCTGATCTAATTGCAATGACTTCATCCAAAAGAACTTCGCATACGGTACTTTTAGAGCTGTTGTTAAAGCTGTAGCTAGCTTTAAGTTAGCCATGTAATGATTTGGGTTTATCTCAAGAGCTTTGAAATAGCAATGACAACTAAAAACAAGAAACTTTTGCATTTTATCAAGAAGACTGACGAAATCATTGTCATCGAAATAGTCTATGTCTATTCCAAAATTGGATGCAAATTCCTGTTTGGAACATCCTGAAAAAATAATATCTCCATTAATCGCATTGTAGCTGCGATCATATTTTTCACCAGCTTTATAAAACAACTCAGCATCTTTCTGAATAAGAGCTTCTTGATATAGTTTGTATCCATCCACAGAACTTAATTCTTTGAGATATTCATCTTTGGATATGGCATACGTACTACCGCTCCAAACAACTTTAGGCTGATTTTTTTTCTGTTCTCTGAGTCTTAACCTTAAATTGTCTAATTCATCTCCCTCGATATAAGAATCTTCTGATAACCCATATTTTTCTGTCAATAGCTCATTGTGGCGGAGAGCAACCCATCTTAATTGTAAAAGATTTCCAATGCTTTTCGGTAGCTCTTCTAATTTATTGTTGCGGAGATCAAGCTTTGTTAATTGTGAAAGATTACCAATACTTTCTGGTAACTCTTTAAGTTGATTTACAGAAATATCAAGCTCTGTTAATTGTGAAAGATTGCCAATGCTTTCCGGTAGCTCTTTTAATTGATTCCAACCAAGATCAAGCGATGTTAATTGTGAAAGATTGCCAATGCTTTCCGGTAGCTCTTTTAATTGGTTTCTAGAAATATCAAGCTCTGTTAATTGTGAAAGATTGCCGATGCTTTTTGGCAGTTCTTTTAATTGATTTTCAGAGAGAAAAAGTGATCTTAATTGTGAAAGATTGCAGATATCTTCTGGCAATTGCTTTAATTCATTGTAATCGAGATTAAGCTCTATTAATCTAGAGAAATCATAAGGTAACATTCGCAATTTTCGGAATTTGCCAAAGGAAAGATCAAGTATTTTTTTTTCCTTGAGATATAGATCAACAAATGGAGTAAGACTATCAATAATAAAGAAAAAGATAGGCTTTATCATAAGAAATGATAAACTAAATAATGAATATAATAATATCAGTATTATGATTTCCATAAACAAAAAGCTCAATTGTTAGGACACGAAACCAGAAGATTCAGAGGAGATAAGTGGGTCATTAAATTGACGATAACATGAGTTGCTACTTCACTAAAGTGAGCCATTGTAAGCAAAAATATCTTTGATGGTTGAGCTATCTGTTACTGAAACATTTGAAAAGGCGATGCTGCCGAATATTATGTGGTGCAAGTGCCAGAAGCAACGAGTCTCTACTCCAAGCCGCTAATGATGAATTCTATTCAGTCGGTGGACGGATGGAAATGCGGGTGTTGCCCGATGATTTGGCGGCTGTCGTTAAGGTTTTGATGGAAGATCTACAGGTTAAATTGGCTGTCCATGATCTGAGTTATAAGGAGCTGTTACGGGAGCATTTGGGGCAATCTTTGCCGACTTTACAGCAGGTTACGCCATCGGTCGAACAACAGGAAGTGACGGAACAATTGCAACTTTTTAACGCTGTGCCAGTCGAACCAGTCGAAGCAGTTGCCCCATCGATTCCATAGCCAGCGATCGCCCCCCAAGAATTTATACCGGAAATCCCAGTCTCTGAAAATTCTGCTCCGGTGCAACCATCGACAACCCAAGGGCAGGGCATTTCATCGCCCGAAAAACAGGGTAGTCAGGCGGCGAAACAGATTGCCCAACTGCTCCATGAAGGCGGTTTAGCGGCTGAGATTTTGCAGGGGGAAAGTTTCCATCAGCGATTTGAACAGCAAAGTTATTTACCCTTTGTGATTGAGCGGCATGGAGAGCAGGTTTATCTGAGCCATTACGCCGAGCTGAATGGGGATCATTATATTGATGCTGAAATGGTGTTTCAGATTGGGCAGCGGGGCAATTTATCGTTGCTGGAAACGGCGAGTTATAACCCTTTGACGGGTGGAGAACTACGCAATAAAGATTACAGTTTTGCAGATTTGTTCTCTGGGAATTTGTTGGCGCAGGGTTGGGCAGAAGTGATGCAGGCAAGTCGGCAGAGTGTGGCTCCAGAGCCAGAAATACCGGAACCGATGGCGGCTGTTGCTGAATCTCAAGAACTGACTGTTGCAAAATCTGAGCAATCAGTATCTAACCAGTCTGTGGAGGAAACAGCTCAATCGAGTGCAAAGGATTTGGTGGCGAGTCCGAAGAATTGGCTGACCGTGGCACAGGCGATCGCCAAATCCCCGGCATATTTACAACGAATTCAGGAGGTGACCGCTCAACCTTTGCAGGAGAAGGCTGTAACCGCAATGGAAAAAGATTTTGCAGTATTTCAGCAGTCCATGACGGCATTAAGGCAGTGGTATCATTGCGCCCGTTGTATCGATAAAACCGCCACTTATTTACAAGGAATTCAGGCGATCGCCGAACAATTCAAAGCAGGTCAACCCTTACCAGAATCGATTCAGCACGCCATGTTGGAAGACCGCCGCGTGGCAAC
>JBARRZ010000098.1:0-14035 GCA_049644465.1 Limnothrix sp. | reverse complement strand
TGCCAATTTCCGACACTCCCCTCGCCAATCACCCTGCGCCTGATACCGATTTTATGTTTGCGTTGTACCAAAAGATTGGGGCCTTACTCAAAGAATCGAGCATTTCGTCGGCTGAGATGAAAGCAGGTTGCGCAAAATGTGGAGCCTGTTCCGCGCTGTCTACGTTTGAAAAATAAGTTAAGAAATTAAGAGGTTTATGAGATGTCGAGAACCAGATATCAGTTTGAGTTGGCGGAATCTGCACAGGAAATTCGCGCTTATTTTGCGTTACGGCGAGCTATTTTTTGTGAAGAGCAGGGCATTTTTACGGGTCACGATGTTGATGAGATTGATCAGCTGGCCTATCCAATTGTTGCGCTGGACACGGAAGCAAAAACGACAGATGCAGTGGCGGGTGTAGTGCGAATTTATGAAAGTGAACCGAACCTTTGGTATGGCGGACGGCTGGGTGTACATGTGGATTATCGGCGGGTCGGTCGGATTGGCAAAGGCTTGATTTATAAGGCGGTGACGACTGCGCACGGTTGGGGTTGCACAAAATTTTTGGCGACGGTGCAATTACAAAATGTGCGTTTTTTTAAGCGACAACATTGGCATTCTCTGGAAGAAATTTCAATCTGCGATCGCCCGCACCATCTGATGGAAGCAGATTTAGATTTTTATCCGCCTGCGGTTAATGTTCGTCCAGTATTGGATCTCTCGATGCTTCAAGTTTCGTAAATCTTTTATTCCGCGCCGGGGCTATGTTTGTGGCGATCGCCCAACTTCCAATATTTGGCTTTTGAAACGACAAGTCAGACGGAAAAAGTCCTGCTATTTTAGCAAATAAAACTTTTGGAAGCAGACAACTCATACCAGAGACTGACATTTAGTCAAGCTTGCCACAAGAAACTTAATATTTTGCTAAAATCATGAAGACATCCATTAACGGAGATCCCCAAAATGTCTAAAGGTTCTATCTATACCCCCGCAACTGACAACGTACCTGTTGTTTTTCAAGAAGATTTTGTCAACGCAAACATCACAGCGACCCAAGCTTGGTCTTTGTTTTTCACTGGTGGCAAGAAAGAAGAAAAGTTAGGTGAAAGTCGGATGACTGGATGGCTCTGGAATTATTTCTTGTTCGGTATTGTGATTGGTTCTGCTCTTGAAATCGTCTTTTTCGGTGGTTTTTAAAATTGCTAAAATTCACTTTTTTAAGGTGTTTAATTACTTCGCAATCGATAATTTGAAAGGCAGCCTCAGGGCTGTTTTTTGTTGGATAAAAAATGCTTCTCGAACAAAGCTACAGTCAAAATTGAGATCTGCTAACTGTTTGATGTAATGAGGGCGATCGCCGAGCTATTTAGGTGAGTCAGAGGGCGGCAATCAATCTACTGTTTTGTCTTTAGTATCAGAGTGAAAAGTGATTATTGAATATTCCCAAGTGCCAGCAATTTTCTCTCCGGTAATGTGCAACTAACTGCCCAGAGCCATCCGAGCCAGAAACAGGAAAAGAAAGGTTTAATGCACTTACTATGTGGAATTCAACAATCTATCTTCGTATTTCAGTCTCCTAGGCGATCGCCACTGTTCCCGCCCACAAAGATTGGTTGCCTAATGGACTTGATATTTAGTTTTGACGCGAAAATACAAAGCTTTTTTCTCTGGCTGAGACAGTAGCCTTTTTTAAGGAAGAATGTTGTCTTGAGGAATTTCAATAATAAACTTTGTCCGGTGTCCTAGCTGTGACTCACTCCACAACTTACCTTGGTGACGTTCTGTCACAATTTGATAGCTCATGGAAAGTCCTAGACCCGTTCCTTTACCAATTGGCTTTGTCGTAAAAAATGGGTCAAATAACTTTGATTGGATCTCCGAAGGAATCGTAAGGCCATTATTCGCAATACAAATTCGAACCTTTTGATCTTCAGTTTGAGAGGTCTGAATATAGATTTTTGGCTCGATAGTTTCACTTTCTTCTAAAGCATCGATGGCATTACTCAATAAATTCATGAATACTTGATTAAGGGAGCCTGCATCGCAAGCAATTAAAGGTAATTCTGCATAGTCTTTCACTACGGCGATCGCCGAGCAACTACTACTTTTTTGTACTAATCGATGTTGCAAAATTACGAGAGTGCTTTCTATGCCTTCATGAAGATCAACATGTTTGAAATTCGACTCGTCTAGCCGTGAAAAATTACGTAATGATGAAATAATACGGGTGATTCTCTCTGTTCCCATTTTCATTGATTGCAGCACATTTAATAAATCATCTTCAATAAAATCTAATTCCAGTGCTTCTAACTCTGTCTCTAGATCAGCGGGAATCTCAGGTAAATATTGTTGGTGCAAAGTCCGAATCTTTAATAAATCATTTACATAGTTTGATAAGTGAATTAGATTGCCGGAAATAAAACTAACAGGATTATTAATTTCGTGGGCAATGCCTGCAATCATCTGCCCTAATGCAGACATTTTTTCACTTTGAATCATCTGAAGCTGAGTTTGTTTGAGAGTATTTAAGGTCTGCTCTAAAGTTTCATTTTTTGCGTTTAGTTCTAGGTTTTTTTGATTTAATTCTTCTGTTCGTTGCTGAACCCGACTCTCTAAATTTTGGTTGGTTTTAGCTAATTCTGAAAAGGCTAATTTGAGCTGTACTTCTGACTGCATTCGCTCTTTCATCATTGCCGTAAATACTAAAATAGTTAGCGTAATCACCGCGATAAATGATTGCAGTTGAATTAGCGATTGACTGAGGTTTGTCGTGATAAAGCTACCTTGCCCATTTACGGTAGATACGACAGCTAAAGCCGTAACAAAAAATGTGAGAATCGCTGCTTGAAATTGTCCGAAACGAAAAGCTGACAAAAGCAACAGCGGAATCAACATATATTCCAGACTATAATTTCCTTGAAAAGATGTTTGACCGACAGCAACGAGCAGGCTAATGAGTAAGAATGGCTCGATAATTAGCCAGAGTTTGTAGGATTTGTATCGTTCTTTGATGTGTAGATCTTGTTTTATGAAAAGATATTCTTCCCGAGCAACAAGTAAGGTGAAGAATTTCCAAAAAGGTCTGCTGTTGATATATTTTCTATTTTGAAAAAAGTATTGTCCGCTTAATAGAATCGGGGTGACGATGAAAATTCCAGAAACATTGGAAATCCACCAAGTTAGCCAGACGGAAGAGTAGTCTGTCCAAGGTACTTTTTGACTTAGTGCGAGACAGGTGACACCAGCTGTTGCATTAATAAAAGGGCCTACCATACCGGCTAGAATTAAAAATTTAAATACGTCGATCGTGCGTGCAAAAGGATAACCATTATTGGTTGTTTTTTTGAGCAGAAATGCGCCCCACCAAGTGCCTAGGCTTGTGCCGAGAGCAATGCCGATGACTGGAAAAACAGATATAGCAAGGGAAAGTAAAGTTGTTGTATCTCGAAAAGCCCAAAAATTAGCTAAAAACGATCCGAGGAAAACCCCGACGCTCATCCAGTTGCCAAATAACATCACTGCGCCGACTGCAATGCCATCGGGAGGCCACACTGGGGTCACATTCTGGGGTGTTGCGGCTAATGTTCGGGACAATTCGGCTAATCCATAGTAGGCGATCGCCAAAAGCAGAATGCCCAGTATACGCTTTAGGGATTGGGGGAGGATTAACGTCTTTAGATGAAACATTGAAGGCTAGTAAAGCTGATAATTCATTGTGTCCTATTTTCAAGGATAGGCTACGAACTACACTCTGAAATATGAAAAAGATGTATTCCACGATTCCAACGGAGAAAAAAATAAGCGTTAGGCGATCGCCAATAACTTTTTTGGATGGTTAGTCCGATAAACACGCTCGTGAGTTTCTTCATTGCCGCTTTCTTCCTCCCACAGAAAAATCCTTCATCAGGATATGTGCTGCAAGTGGAGAGATTTTTTGTCCTTTTTCCGCCGACCAGAATCCATTGCATAATGAAGGGAATTGTCTTTGTATAATTTTTTGTGATGGTTGAACCTGTAACGTTAACGGCATCAGTAATTGCGAATCTTGCTTTTCAGAAATGTTTGGAGGCTGGGGCTGGGGAACTGGGTAAAAAGTTTACTGCTGAGGCGATCGCCAAGATGGATGCGCTGCGGAAAAAGCTTTGGGATAAGTTACGTGGGCAAAATATTGGCAGATTGGATCAGGCTTTAGAGGAAGTGGAGCAGGGCGATCGCCAAGCATTGCCGATTATCTCGACATTTTTGGAAACAGAGATGCTGAAAGATCCGGACTTCGCTGAAGAAATAAAATCTTTGGCGCTGCAAATCAATGCAGGCAAGCTTCTGGATAATAGCAACATGACTCAGAATGTGACGGGCGATGGTAATACGAATATTCAAGCGAAAGCTGAACAAGGCGGCAGTAATCAAAATGCTCAGTCTATTACGAACAACTATTACACAACGCCACCTGATCAACCTTGACTACAGTCGTCTGAATCGGTAGCGCGGACAAAGTTAAAGGCTCCGAATAATTTGCGTCAACGGACAGTTCCCTATTTTGTTGGGCGAGAGGACGAACTGAAAAGTCTGCATGGTTTCCTCACGGATGGGGAATCGGTGGCAATTTCGGCGGTGTCGGGCATGGGTGGCATCGGGAAATCTGAGCTGGCGTTGCAATATATCTATCGCTATCAGGAGGATCACCAAGGTGGGATTCTCTGGTTGGATGGGGGCGAGGACACGTTTGCGCAGGAGATTATCGGTTTTGCGATCGCCATTTTGGATCTAGAAATGCCGCAGGATGTGCCAACTCAGCAAAAGGTGGATCGGGTTTGGGCGCACTGGCAAGGGACAGATCCGGTGTTGGTGGTGGTGGATAATATCAACAAACAGCAGGATTTTGAAGCAATTCAGTCTTTTTTGCCCTATGCTGCGCGGTTTCGGGTGTTGGTGACGAGTCGGGTACAGCTTGCGAGATTGCGGGATTTGCCGTTGGATTTGTTGCCGCTAGAAAAGGCGGTGGAATTGCTGGAAAGGCTGAGTCAGGCGACGGAACGGAAAAATTGGGATCGGACAGCGGCGGAAAATCTCTGTAAACGGTTGGGGCGGTTGCCGTTGGCGGTTTCTTTGGTGGGGAGCTATCTGGGGCTAGATCTGAATTTGAGTCTAGCTGAAATAACGGCACAACTAGAGAAAAAAGGGCTGGATGCGCGGTGTTTGGATAAGCCTGATCCGTCGGTGGCAAAGCGGGGAGTAAAAGCGGCGTTTGATTTGTCGTGGGAGCATCTGACGGCGGAGACGCAACGGTTGGCTTGTGTGCTGGCGATGTTTGCCCGTGCGCCTATCGAGTGGCGATTGGTGGAAAATACGTTTATTCCAGCGGATACGGACTCGGGGGAATCTCCAGAATTTGACCGTTTTGATCTGACGGATTGGCGGCAGGAGTTGCTGCGTTATTCGTTGTTGCAGGGGGTGGAGTTACCGGAACAAGGGCTATCAGGCTATCAGTTGCATCCGTTGATCTGGGAATATCTGCGCCAGAAAATATCGACAGTGCTGGATGAGCAAATACGGCGATCGATGGTGAAGGCGATCGTCACCGAAGCAGACACAATTGAATACAATGCGCCCCTTGCGGACTATGAAAAAGTGCGTTCATCCATTCCCCATATCACTGAAGTGGCAGAGGAGTGGATAGCGGATCTCGCCGATAACGATGTGATTACGCTTTGTAAGCGATTAGCTTTTTATTACGGTGGTTTTGTTGTTTATGAGCAAGCAGAATTTTGGTATCAAAAAAATGTTGACTTAGCCAAACGACGTTTAACAGAAAACCATCCAGATATTGCTGACACTCTCAACGACTTGGCGTTACTGTACCGAGTGCAGGGAAAATACACAGAAGCGGAACCTCTCCACTTAGAAGCTTTGGCGATCGCCCGTGAATCATTACCGAAAAATCATCCGAGTTTAGCCACTAGTCTCAACAACTTGGCGAATCTGTATGAGTCACAGGGAAAATACACAGAAGCGGAACCCCTCTTCCTCGAAGCTTTGGCGATTAAGTGCGAATCATTACCGAAAAATCATCCTAGTTTAGCCACGAGTCTCAACAACTTGGCAAATCTGTATCGAGTGCAGGGAAAATACACAGAAGCGGAACCCCTCTACCTAGAAGCTTTGGCGATTAAGCGCGAATCATTACCGAAAAATCATCCGAGTTTAGCCATAAGCCTCAACAACTTAGCGGAACTGTATCGAACGCAGGGAAAGGACACAGAAGCGGAACCTCTCTACCTAGAAGCTTTGGCGATTGATCGTGAATCATTACCAAAAAATCATCCCGATTTAGCCAGAGATCTCAACAACTTGGCGGGACTGTACAAGGCGCAGGGAAAATACACAGAAGCAGAACCCCTCTACCTAGAAGCTTTGGCGATTTGCGAGGAGAGTCTAGGTTTAGATCATCCCAACACTCGCCAAGTTCGCGCTAATTACGAGCGATTTTTAGAACAAAAAGGAGCCAACCCATGACCCTAAAAGAACAAATGCTCGAAATCGTCAACCAAGCCGACGAAGAAGCCTTACAACAACTTTTAAAGCTCTGGCAAGATATCCAAAAACCGCAACAAAAAGGCTTTATGCGTTTCTCTGGCATCCTGAAAGATCATGCCGATATTTTGATGGAACTTGAACAAGAAATTGATCACAATCGTGCTTTAAATTTAATGACTATTAACGCTGATGAATAAAGTACTGCTCGATTCCAATATCATTTCCTTCTATTTGCGTGAAAATATTAATGTCTGCAACAAATTAAACTTATACCGAATCTATAAATGATTGCGACGCATATGATCCCCCCGGCTAACGCCTTCCCCCCTTACAAAGGGGGGCTAGGGGGGATCGCAATTATGGTTCATCGCTGTAATTTAATGACTTGGTATTAGAATATAGCCAATTTTTTGATTACCTCACTTTTTCGCTATTCACCTATTTTGAAATCACCAGTGGTTTGCAATACAAAGACGCCAAAAACATATTGCCCATATTTGAAAATTTAGCAGCAGAAAGCGAAATTCTGCACCCAGATCACCAAACGATGAACATCGCTAGCGAAATCTATGGAGATCTCAGAAAACGAGGTCTATTAATTCCAGTGATGGATATTTTTATCGCTGCGACGGCAATTCAATATGATTTGCTACTAATCACAAACAATACAAAAGATTTTGAACGAATCAAAGGTGTTTGTATTCAAGACTGGAGTAAAGCATAAACTTTTTTTCAGGTATAACTATCAGAATTCAGCGTGTTTAAAAAATTCTCGGCAGCCGTTACATTCGACTGGGCTGCTAGATCGTCGGCGATCGCCCCAACAGAGCAGATGTTTAGTCGTTCTGGAATAATGTTAGGTGATGCTTTCAGTGAAATGACTTTATGACTACTCCCCAAACTGCTGCCTACGGTTCTTGGCGATCGCCGATCACTTCAGATTTGATTGTCTCTAGCAGTATCGGCTTGGGTGCGGTGGCATGGGCTGGGGAAACGCTCTACTGGCTGGAAGGTCGCCCGCAGGAAAAGGGTCGCAGTGTGTTGGTGCGCCGCAACGCCGATGGAACGGAGCAGGATATTACGCCGAAGGAATTTAATGTGCGCACCCGTGTTCACGAGTACGGCGGTGGTGCTTTTCTGATTACCGACGATGAAACAGTGTATTTCTCCAATGATGGCGATCGCCGGATTTATGTCCAGAAAAAGGATGCAACGCCGCAGGTTTTAACGCCCGAAAATCAACGCAGATATGCCGATTTCATTTTAGATTCACAAAATAATCGCCTGATTTGTGTCAGTGAAGATCACGCCGAGGCAGGTCACGAACCGAAAAATGACATTGTGGCGATCGCCCTCGATTCTGGCGAAATCAGCGTTTTAGTCGAAGGCAATGATTTCTACACTTCGCCGCGCCTGTCCCCCGATGGCAAAACCTTAGCTTGGGTCAGTTGGGATCACCCCGATATGCCGTGGGATAATTCTCAACTTTGGACTGCAACCATTGCCGAGAATAGCAGTTTAGGCGAGAAAAAATTAATCGCAGGCGACACAGAAGAATCCGTCGTCGAACCCCGTTGGTCACCGGATGGCGTTTTATATTTCAGCGGCGATCGCCATGGCTATTGGAATTTTTATCGCGTCGTGAAAGGTGAAATCGAAGCCGTTTATCCCGCCGAAGCTGAATTTGGCTATCCCCACTGGGTGTTTGGCGAATCGATTTTAGGGTTTGACGACGCGGAAACTTTGGTTTGCACCTATAACGACCACGGCACATGGAAGCTCGCCAAAATTGACACTGCCACCAAAGATTTTACGCCCATTTCTGTACCCTACAGCAGCATCAGTTATTTGCAGGTGAGCGGTGAAAACATCGCCTTTATCGGCGGTTCTGCCACCTTACCGACGGCGATCGCCACCCTCGATTTAGCTACGGGCGAAATCCAACGCATCAAAGAAGCCAGCACCCTTCAAGTTGACCAAGGCTATTTGTCCGCACCGCAGCCCATCGAATTCCCCACCGAAAACGGCCTCACCGCCCACGCTTGGTACTACCCGCCCACCAACAAAGATTTCGCCGCCCCCGAAAATGCCGCACCGCCGCTGTTAGTAAAAAGTCACGGTGGCCCCACGGCAATGGCTGGCTCTAGTTTGAGTTTGCGCATCCAATATTGGACCAGTCGCGGCTTTGCTTTCGTCGATGTCAATTACGGTGGCAGCACGGGTTACGGCAGAAAATATCACCAACGGCTCGATGGCAATTGGGGCATTGTCGATGTGCAGGACTGCGTAAATGTCGCGAAATATCTCGTGGAAAAAGGCTTGGCTGATGAAAATAAATTGGCGATCGCCGGGGGCAGTGCAGGCGGATATACAACCCTTGCAGCGTTAACTTTTTACGATGTATTCAAAGCGGGTGCGAGTTATTACGGCATCTCAGATTTAGAAGTTTTAGCCACCGATACCCACAAATTCGAAGCCCGTTACCTCGACCGATTGATCGGCAAATATCCCGAAGAAAAAGAAAAATATGTATCCCGTTCTCCCATCCATTTCACAGAGAAATTAGCCTGCCCCGCGATTTTCTTCCAAGGTTTAGAAGATAAAGTTGTGCCGCCCAACCAAGCCCAAATGATGGTGGATGCCATCGAAGCGAAAGGCTTACCTGTCGCCTACGTTTCCTTCGAGGGAGAACAGCACGGATTTCGTCAGGCTGCCAATATCAAAAAAGCCCTAGACAGCGAATTTTATTTTTACTCGCAAATTTTCGGTTTCACTCCCGCTGAGAAGATTGAGCCTGTTTTTATTGCCAATCAATAACGTTGGTAGATAAATATCCTATTTGTCAAGTTCTATCTCCCAGAAAAACTTGCGTCAAACGAGGCGAAATGAATGGAGGCAAAAATTTATCTCTCAGGGGTCTGTAGCGTGGAGTTATTGACTATGGTGGAGATATTACAATGAAGCGTAAGAATGCCAAGACTCTCGCTCTGATTTTTCAAAAGCCCATTAGCGCGAATATTCCTTGGTCTGACGTTGAAACCCTTTTCCTTGAGTTAGGGGCAGAGATTTCAGAAAGAAAAGGATCACGTGTGGCGGTTGTGCTTTTTGGAGAAGTGAGAATTTTTCATCGCCCCCATCCATCCCCCAAAACCGATAAAGGGGCGATCGCCAGTATTCGTAAGTGGCTAGAGTCCCACGGAGTGACACCATGAACATCATGAAAGTTGACGGTTACAAAGCCAAAATTGAATATGATCCCGACTTAGATTTATTTCGCGGCGAAATTCTCGGTTTAAACGGCGGTGCGGATTTTTATGGCAGCAACCCCGCAGAACTCCGCCAAGAATTTAAAAACTCCATTGAAGAATTTTTAGCTGTCTGCGAAGAAAAAGGTATTAATCCGACAAAAGAATATTCAGGGCGATTTAATTTGCGCGTTTCACCAGAGCTACACCGTGAAATTGCTATCGTTACAGCCAGCCAAAAGAAAAGCATTAACCAATGGATTACCGATGTTCTCAAAGAGGCAATCCAGCAATAAACTCTGCTCAATAATCGCTTTTTTTACCATGATTTCGCTCTCACCCCAAGAATATTTAGATCTCGAAGCCCACAGCATGATCCGCCATGAATATCGTCAAGGATTGACCTATGCAATGGCGGGTGGCAGCGATGACCATAGCCGAATTGCGATCAATCTCCTGACCGAAATGAATCTCCATTTGCGGGGCAGTGATTGTCAGTTTTTTTCTGGTGATGTCAAAGTGAATTACGCGGATAACTTTTTCTATTATCCAGATGCTTTTGTGACTTGTGATCCAAGGGATAAACAAAATCGCTATGTCAAACAATATCCAAAATTAATTGCTGAGGTTTTATCACCTTCCACCACAGCTTTTGATCGAACTGAAAAGTTTTCTGATTATCAAGCGATCGCCACTTTTGAAGAATATATTCTCATTGCCCAGACAACTCAGCAAATAGAGGTTTTTCGGCGTGATGTTAATTCTGGGTGGCGATCGCAGATCTACGGTATGGGCGAAAGATTTACCTTGAAAAGTATTGGTCTAGAAATGACTGTTACTGATTTATACCGAGGCACAAGCTTAGAACTGGCTATTTAAAAAACGGTAAGCTTTAGTTTAAATACAAACACCCATCACGGAGAGCGTATGACCTACTGGCGAATGCAACTTCACCCTTCTGCTCCAGGCGGCGCTATCAAGCACACTGTCGAAAGTCTCTCTGCGGGATACATCGGACTAGATTTCTCCGAAAATACACCAGATCTGACAACAATCACAAAGTCGCAGTTGCCCGAAAAGCAGAAAAACTATTGGGGCTTTGCTCATGAGATGGAGCCGAGAGATCAAATTCTTCTCTTTGCTCATCACTTTCCGTTCGCACTGGCAAAAGTTACTGGAGAGTACAACTATGTAAGAGAACCAGTTCCCGAACTCGGCGTTTGGTTTCGTCATTTTCGCTCGGTGGCTGATGTGAAGTATTACGGCGACTTCAAAACAAATGCGAAGAATTGGGAGTCATTAACGATGACTGCTACAATCACGCCTCTTCACAATCCAGACTCAAAGTCATTTTTACTCATCGAAGAGTGGCTCAATATGGAGTCATCCTGAGTATCATCGCCGATCTTGTAGGGTGCGTTAATGCAATGTAACGCGCCTTTTTTGTTGATAGTTCGTTCGTTATGCCATTGGACTAAATCTAACGAGTGGGCGATCGCCGCCAATTTCGATCATTTACAATAGCGATAGTTGCGCGGTGAAAGCAGAAATATGGAGATGACCCTACCCCTCGAACTCAGCCTAGATAACTGTCAGCTCAGTGACGAGCAATTTTTTCAGCTGTGCCAACAAAACAAAAACTACCGCTTCGAGCGCAATGCCCAAGGAGATTTAGTGATTATGCCGCCAACGGGTGGAGAAACGAGCAACCGTAATATTGATTTGTCCTATCAATTGCAGGCTTGGAATCGGCGCACAAAATTAGGAGTCGCTTTCGATTCGTCGGGTGGGTTCATTTTGCCGAATGGTGCGAACAAATCACCGGATGCTTCATGGATTCCGCTGGCACGTTGGGAGGCTTTAACCCCAGAGCAACGCACTCGTTTTTTGCCGCTGTGCCCAGATTTTGCGGTGGAACTTCTTTCCCCAACGGATCAGCTCAGTCGCACCCAAGCAAAGATGCAAGAATATATGGACAATGGCGCGCGTTTGGGTTGGCTCATTGATCGCAAAACAAAGCAAGTTACAATTTATCGCCAAGGCAAAGATGTTGAAATTTTAGAAGCTCCAGTGTTTCTCAACGGTGAAGATGTGTTGCCGGAATTTCGTCTAGAGTTAGAGACTATTTGGTAGAAGGGCGATCGCCAACTTTTTCTAAAATCAAAAACTCATTTCAATTGTTTTTTTTGCTTCCATATTAGCTGACACAGAGTTCCTTTCGGTTCGAGGCTGTCAATCACTAATTCTGCATCTAATGATCGTAATAATCGTTGAAATTTTACTCGCAGTTTTTTCTTTGCAACGTCACTAATGCCAACCCCATTATCTTCAATCTTGAGCGAATATTGAGCCCCATCACATTTTCCAACAACCTGTAATCGGGTTAATCCATGTGCATGTCGCCCCACATTACACAAGCATTCTTCCAAAAATTGACTTAATTTCTCTTTATTTCTATGACTAAATTTTTCATTTTGTACAACATCAAAGCTGCAAACTTTTGCCTTAAGATTGTAGAAATTAACAAGATCTCTTTCCATTGTTTTGAAATAAGTTTGAGAAAAAATCTCACTTAAAGGCAAATCTGCAGGTATTCTATGTACCCCAGCAACCAAAAAATCTTTAGGACTATCCAATATTTTATTGACTAAAGAAATTGAAAATTCTTCAGGATAACCCTTTTCTTCTTGCTTATAAAAAAATACATTTCGAATTTCTTCATTTAGATTTTGTAATCTATTAAGAATTTCAGATTGGGAGAATTGGTTTTGTTCAATTCCTCGCCTAGTCTCAGCAAGTGTTTGTAAAGCGCCATTATGAATACAGTTGAATATGTCGTCGAGTAACTGATTTTTTATCTCAATTAGCTGCTGCTTTTCGTTAACCTTTACCTGTAGATTTTGATTTGCTTCATAAAAAGAAACTATTATAACAACCCCACCTAATAATGCCCACACTGGAACAATTGAGATCCATAAGCCTAATTTCAGAAAAAGAATATTGAGAATAACAGTTAATATTATTCCTAAAAATAAAACAATACCAAAGCGTATCAATGGTGATCTACTGAATAAACTAATACCAATCGCGACAATGCCCCATGCACCTATCCAAAGATATTCTGTTGTCTCATTCCAAGTATAAATTAGCGGCCGATTTGATTCAACTGAATTAACGATCTGACTAACAACATGAGCAACATATTCTAATCCATATATTTTCCCTGATATCTTTTGTGAATCGCCAACCGCATTTGTATCAACAAAGTCTTTAATACTTTGACTAGCAATACCAATAATAACAATTCGATTCTCAATATCTTGCTGATCAAATTTTTGAGCATCAAAATCGCGTAGCGAGATTTTCAAAAAAGGCTCTTTCCCAGCCCTGAAATTCACTAAAGTCTGCAATCCACCATCATCCTCATTTATATATGCACCAGTATTCTTTCTGAATAGTGGGATCTCTAGATCTGATGGTGAACATTGAGAATCTTCATAAATACATAGAGATTCTGGATCATGAAAACTGTTCCCAATTTGATAACCTTTCTGAATTAAATACTTGTCTGCTAGATGAAGTGCAAAGGAAAATTTATACCCATCAGAAGTTTGTGTTCCTAACAAGGCTCGACGATAGTTTCCATCTCGGTCTGATATTATGTCAACAAAACCAGAGCTTGAAGCAAACTTTGGAGGACTAATTACTTGACCAAGAACTTTTTCGATACCAACAACATTCGAATAGTTTTGAAATACTTTTTCTGGGGTTTCTGTTCCCTCTTTTACTGGAAAATCTCTAAAAATATCTACGCCAATAACTGCTGGTTTATATTGTTGTATGTCTTCGATTAATTTCGCTAATTCTTTGTCTCCGATAGGATAACTTTCTAAAGTAGAAATGTCTTGATCATCAATAGTAATTAAAGTGATATGAGGATCTTGTGGCTCGTCAGGTCGATATTTTAGAGCCAAATCGAGCATTCCTAGCTCTAAGCTTTCGAAGAGACCTAAATTTCTTGCAAGAAGAGTGATGCCAAATATAGCAACTCCGGGAAGTATGGTTACTCCCTTATTCAAATAAAAATGCTTCCAACTCTTTGAATCCAATAACTTTTGCAGCACAATATTAATCTATAAAACCGAGCTTTCTTGCTCTTTTCTCAGTAGCAATTCGACGATTTACGCCTTTTTCTGGATATACTTCTAAAACATCGTATATTTTTTCCCAGTAATTTCTCGTCGTTCTTAAAGAAACATGCATTTTTTCTGCAA
>JBARRZ010000097.1:0-4105 GCA_049644465.1 Limnothrix sp. | reverse complement strand
CTCGATGTGCCCACGATCGCCTCGAAAAAGTGGATTTATCGCCAATACGATCACCAAGTGCAAAACAATACCGTCATTTTCCCCGGCGGAGCTGATGCGGCGGTGGTGCGGGTGCGTCCGGTGAATGGTAAGCCCGATGCGTCAACCATTGGCGTGGCTGCTTGTACCGATTGCAATCCCCGTTATGTCTATTTGAATCCCCTGGAAGGGGCGAAGGCGGCGGTGGCTGAAGCGGCGAGAAACTTAAGTTGTGTCGGTGCGGAACCCCTCGCAATTACTAACAATTTGAACTTTGGTAGCCCCGAAAAGGCGATCGGTTATTGGCAGTTGGCGAATTCGTGTAAGGGAATTTCTGAAGCTTGTCGCGAGTTGGATACACCTGTTACTGGCGGTAACGTTTCTCTTTATAACGAAACCCTTGATAGTGATGGCAAGCCCACACCGATTTATCCGACACCCGTAATCGGCATGGTTGGACGCGTGGAAGATATTACAAAAGTTTGTGGTTTGGCTTTCCAAAATGTGGGCGATCGCATCTATCTTTTAGGCACTCAAGCAACAACAACCCTCGGCGGTTCCGAATATTTAAATACGATTCACAATACCGTTGGAGGTATTCCCCCACAGGTTGATTTTGCCATCGAAAAAGCGGTTCAGAAAACAGTGCGTACTGCCATTACAGAAGGGTTACTCAGTTCTGCTCATGATCTCGCGGAAGGTGGTTTAGCGGTGGCGATCGCCGAATCTTGTATTGGTCAAGGCTTAGGCGCAAGCGTAACCATTGAGACCACTGGACGTTTAGACGAAACCTTATTCGGTGAAACCTGCGGCAAAATTGTCGTCTCCGTTTCCGCCGAAAATCAAACCGCTTGGGAAGCTCACCTCAATGCAAACATCGCTGATAACTGGCAACAAATCGGTGAAGTTCAGGATTCTGGTGACTTGGTGATTACTTCTGGCAATGCAACTTTAATTGATGTTTCTATCGGTGCAATGACTGAAAGCTGGAGTCAGGCGATCGCCCGTCGTTTACACCCATAAATCATGAAGGTTCCTAATGCTGAAAATGCCATTGCCGACATTCGTAAATTGCGAGATTATTGCTTAAATTTAGACCACAGTGATGGTAAACATAAAGCGCGATTGTTTCGCTCTCAATTAGGAATGTTGACTCAAGATGCTGACCGATTACGATTGATCCTTTTGGACATTGTGAAAATTCATGAGGCTCAACTTGGTCGCCGTGATCAATTTGGTCAGCGTTATACTATTGATTTTGAATTGATATGGCAAAATAAAAGAGCAATTGTGCGCAGTGGCTGGATTATTGAGCATGGCTCAAGTATTCCTAAATTAACAACTTGCTATCCCTTATAAAGTTGGAGAAAAAAGTTAATGAAAGAATCAACTAAATTGTTAGATGTTGTTGCTTTAACAGTCGATTTGCCAGAATTCAATTTATTAAAAGGACAGGTCGGCACGGTGGTAGAAATGCTTGCCGATGGTAATGCTTTTGAAGTGGAATTTAACGATCGCCAAGGTAGAACTTTTGAATCTATTGGATTATTGCCAGAACAAATGATGCTTCTACATTTTGAACCGATGTTACCGATGGCGGTTTGATGGGGCGATCGCCCGTTGTTTACATGCTTAATCTGGCAACCCGATTAAAATAGATATGAGCTGTCCAAACCCATGCAATTTGAGTGGGACGAAACCAAAAACCTGACAAATATTCGCAAACCTGACAAATATTCGCAAACATGGCATTGATTTTGCTGATGTGCCTCCAATGTTTGAAGAAGAAATGCTATCCAGACTCGATAATCGCGTCGATTATGGTGAAGAACGTTGGGTGGGCGTAGGCTTTCTCCAGCGCGGAGTTGCTGTTGTTGTTTGGACAGAACGTCATCAAGATATTATCCGTATTATTTCTGCACGAAAGGCAAATCGTTATGAGCGCAGACAATTTGAAGAATACATCTCGGACTAATTGGGAAGCTTTAGAATCGATGTCTGATGAAGATATTGATTACTCTGATATTCCACCGCTCACAGAAGATTTTTTTGCAGAATCGACATTGAGAATTCCTGCGAGCAAAGCTCATAATTTTATTGAACTTGAGTCTGATATTCTGCAATGGCTGCACGACAAAAACCAGCACCCAAAAGAATTTGTCAATGCAGTTTTACGCCAGTATATTCAAACTCAAACATTGTAAATAGAGAACGGCGATCGCCCGCCGCTTACACGCATAATTTTTGATTTTTGAATCACTTACTGCGACAGGAAGCAAACACTAGGCTAAAAAGCTTATAGTCTTTAGGTGAGAATGTAAATATTCATTGAAATTACACGGAGAATCGTATGTCTCGATTAGTTATTATACATAAAGTGTTAGAACTTGTTTGGCCTCTTTTAGAACTAGAAATTAGCAAAGACTCATATCCAAACAGCACGATATCTGGAGTTTTAGATTGTCAGAAAGGGTTGAAGAAACTTCATGAATTTGACCTATTTACAGATATTATTGAAAACTTGGAATCAGATTTTGGTTTTTTTAAATTTGGTGGCGACGATGCCATTTTAAAAAGAGATGATGCAACGAAAATAGTTAATACAGTTTATAACATTAGAAAATCTATGTTTCTTTGGGAAGATAATTTGCTTTCACTTGCTCCTGAAGAACAAGTAAACTCTGTTGCTTTGAAGCTTCCAAAAAATATTCAATTTGATGTCTTATCAGAATTTTTCAAAGATCTCAACAAAGTTTTAAACCAACTCTTGGTTAACGAGACAATCCAAGGCAAGATAGAGTTTCGTGGCTTTGAATCTGGTTCTTCTTGGGTGAATGTTGGTTTAGGAACTGGTACAGCTTTAATGCTTTTATGCAATGTAGTCAATTTAATCTACAATTCAAAAGAAAGACAACAAAAGATTGAAGCACAAAGTTTACTATTAGACGAAATGAGAATGACTCTTGATGCCAAAGATAAAATATTATCAGTATGGAGAGAAGAGATGGATAAGTCCCATCAACAAGAATTACAGAAAATAAGAGAAGAATCTCAGTTTCCAGAAACAGACTACGAAATGCCAAGACGACTAGACTATGCAATTCAAGGTTTAGAAAAATGGATAAATCTAGGCTTGGAAATTCATCCATCTCTAGCTGAGACCAAAGAGATACAAATGTCATTTCCTGACACCAAAAACTTTTTCGAGTCTATAAAAGTACTAAATACTGAGAGTCCGATTAAACTTTTAGCTCCTGGAAATGATGAAACAGAAATATGATCTCCTATGTAGAAATCATAATGAACAGCTGGAGTCGCTCTGCATAAAGTGGGAAATGAGAGAATTTGCTGTTTTTGGCTCAGTTCTAAGGGATGATTTTAAAGAAGACAGCGATATTGATTGTTTAATTGAATTTTCTGATACTGCAAACTGGGACTTGTTCGATATTATTGAGTTAAAAAGGCAATTATCAAAAATATTTGAGCGAGAAGTAGATGTAGTAGAGAAAGGGAGTGTGTCCAATCCGTTCATACTCAAATCGATAATGGATAATCATCAAGTTTTATATTCGAGCTATGGATAAGAATCTTGCATATCTTTGGGATATGTATCAAGCATCTCAAAAGATTCAGCAATTTATCCAAGGTTTAACTTGGGAAGATTATTGTAAAAATGAACTTGTTCAAAGTGCCGTTGAGAGACAATTTGAAATTTTAGGAGAAGCTGCTCGAAGAATTTCTAAAGATTTTCAAGGTACTCATGTAGAAATTCCGTGGGGTGATTTAATTGGACAACGAAATATTATTGCTCATCAATATGAAAAAGTAAATCACAAGCGTATTTGGTTAGCTACACAGAAATCTTTACCAAAATTGATTGTTCTACTCCAAGAACTATTGCCCGAATTGTAAGATAAATGGTAGGCGATCGCCCCACATTAATCTCCCTCAATTGACGACCCGATTAAAATGGAACAAACAAAGCTAGTGGGTATGGCAAATGACCGCAATGACTTTGGCATTACAACCCGTTTACACCCTCAGTGATGAACAATTTCGAGAGTTGTGCTTAGTAAACCCTGAGTTA
>JBARRZ010000096.1:0-25855 GCA_049644465.1 Limnothrix sp. | reverse complement strand
AACCGCAGAAACGCCGGCGATCGCCTGAGGATCAAGCTTGCCATCCCGCACAATACGCAACCGACCCGGACGTTCTGTGATCAAAATATCGCCATTCGGTAGCCAAGCCATTCCCCAAGGATGCTCTAACCCATTCACCACAGGCGTTAGCTGTACTGAGTCCGTCTTCAAATCAGTCGCCTCTGGACTAATTAGCGAACTCGGATCATCCAGAGAAATTTGCGGTGCACAGCCCGCAACCGCAACGCCGCCGAGCAAAACAGCAATGATACTTGCAGTAAATTTCATTTTTCTAATCATCATATTTCTCTCACCAAAAACAATTTAGTCGCTGTAAATAAAAGCTCAAAATTCAAAATTCAAAATTTATAAACGTCTTTCTGTGACTAACATGCGCCGATACGAAAGCCACCCACCAAAAATCATTACCACCGCAAAAATCCCTAAAAACCATAAATGATTGGCGATCGCCGCCACATCTTCCCCCTCAGCCCACAATCCCACCAAAGACTCATTCATGTGATAAATCGGATTAAACCGAGCCGCCTGCAACAACCGCTCCGGAAACAGCGAAGTCGGCAAAAAAGCGCCCCCAAGAATCAGCAATGGCACACCAAACGTCGCTACCAAAGCATTCACATCCTCCGTACGTTTTGCGAGCTGTGTCCCCAAAATAAAACCCACACCAACATAAGCAATAATACTCAGCAGAATAATAACTATGCCCAGCACAATTGACCCATTAAACACCGACCCCATCAAGATGGCGATCGTCAAAACCAATAACGCTTGCCCAATTCCAATACAACAATGCGCCAGAAAAATCCCTAAAAAATAAGACGTTCCACTTAGCGGCGAAATAAATAACCGTTTTAAAGTGCGCTGTTCCCGCTCCGAAACCACCGTTGCCACACTTCCCCCCAAACAGCTAAAAAATAATGCCGCCCCCACCAATGTTGAAGGAGCAGCAAACTCCATCGCCTCAGCCAACGTCAAACTCGCCCGCTCCGCCAAGATGAACCCATTGAGAAAAAGTAGCGAGACCGGAAACAGACACCAAAAAATCAAGCTACGTTTCCGTCGCCACAACTCCAGCAAAATTCTCTGAGTAACGGCGATCGTTTCTTGCCAATATTTCATCTTGGGACTTACAAATGATCAACGAGTTCTTAAACTAACCGAGTGTCTCTAGAACGTTTGGTTTAACTCCAAAAGCAATTCGTCCAGTTCTTCCAAAGCTTGATTAACATCCAAACGCAACGTTCCCAAATTCGGATCTGCCAACAACTTGACGAGAGCTTCGCGCTTGCCTTTGATCATTTCAACTTTAGTTTTGATAGTAAATTCAGACATGACAATTAAGAAAATAAATTAAACGACAATCGACAACAAACTTAGCTGATCCTACTCAATATCCGCCAAATTGACGCGAGAAGGATTGCGATCTGTGATTCCGCCTGCATCCTTGAGCTTTTCGATAAACTCTGCCGACAACTTTTGGAACGCCTTTGCGCCGGATGTTGACGGCATCGAAATTACCACCGGCTGGAAAGTATCAAGCGCTTTAGCAACGTTGACATCCATCGGGATTTTGTTTTTAAACAGTTGCGTTGAGGTGAAATCATCACTCACACGACGCATCACCTGATTGTAATAACGATTGAGAATGCTGCCGCCGGATAAAATAAATACAATACCGAGCAGATTAAGTTTGATTGGATCGAGATTTTCGGGATCTGTATTCTCGTGACTTTCTTTGAGGGCACGGATACGTCGTTGCAACAGCTGAATTCCAACGACAGACAACGGTTCAGGTCGAGCTGGGAGGATATAAAAATCACTGGCAGCAAGGCCACTGCGGGTGACGAGGTTATAACCGGGTGCGCAGTCCATAATGATGAAGTCGTAGCTATCCATCACTGGTTCTAGAATTTTTTTGATTAAAACTAGTTCAAAGCTGTTCCAGATGGCTTGGAAATCGGTGCTAGTGTCTTTTACTGCTTGGGTGTGGAGCATTTCGGAGACGAGATATTCGTCGTAAAGTTCAATGTCTCCGGGGAGTAGGTCTAAGCCTTGGACGTTGGCAACAAAGGGACAAATGATATCGTTGATATCGTAACTTTGCTTCAGCTTGAGGGTCGGTTTGATCGTGGTTTCGATCAGATAGCTAAGGGTGCGGCGTGCTTTGCGGATGCGGGCAAAGTCTTGGGGGGGCATCAGGCTGAGGGTGGCACTAATTTGGGAGTCTAGGTCAACGACGAGTACGCGTTTTTTGTGATGGCGTGCAAGACAAGCGGCTAAGTTCACGGTAAGGGTTGTCTTGCCGACGCCGCCTTTCATGTTGACTGTGCTGATAATGAGTGCCATAGAAGCTTTTTGTAATGGTGAAGTTGTTACGGGGTTGTGCCTGTGGGCAAGGCTAAGGCGTTTTACGTTAGTGTTTGATTGCTATTGTACCGCCATCTTCTGGGTTTCTTTCAGGGTATTGGGGATGGTGTACTGATTTCAAGCTCGTTAGGCATAGTTCGTGGGAGAGTTTGGCTGGTTAAATGGGGATTAATCTGGCTTTTTGGGAGAATTTGACGGAATTTCTACGCTCGGATGTGGCTTCTTACGCGGAAGAAATTGATCAGAATGGAGTTGCTTTGGGTGAAGTGTTGCAGGGGTTAGGCGATCGCCGTCTGCTTGGTCTAAGGGTTCCCACAGAATGGGGCGGGTCTGGCCTTTCTCTAGCGGACTATTACGCGGCAACGGTGAAAATCACGGCGGCGTCTGGGATACTGGCTTTTTTGCAAACGCAACACCAAAGTGCGGCGGCACAAATTGCGAAGTTCGGCTCGGCAAAGCAAAAAGAGCTATTACCGAAAATGGTGACGGGTGAAATTAAGGTTGGTGTGGGTTTTTCCCATTTGCGGCGGCAGGGTAAACCAATGTTGGTAGCGAAACCTCAAGGTGATGTTTTTTTGCTGACTGGCATCATTCCGTGGATTACGGGCCACGGCTTTTTTCGACGGGCGATCGCCGGCGCAACCTTACCAAATGGCGACGAATTATACGGCCTCATTCCTCTCCAAAATACTCAGCAAAGTAATGGCGGCACGATTGATTGTGGGACACCGCTCCCCCTTGCCGCGATGGGTCAGAGCAAGACGGTGACAGTGAAACTTAACCAATGGTTGCTTGCGCCCGAAGATGTGTTGGTGATTAAACCCGCAGGCAGCATTCAGAGAGGCGATCGCCACAAAGTACTACATCACGGCTTTTTCGCCCTCGGTTGCGCCCACGGCATTTTAGAATCCCTTGCCACCGCCAATTTTAGCGAAATCCAATCTCTTAAAAGTCAATTATCAAAACTTCACCACGAGATGTTTCAGGCGATCGCCGATCCCCCAGCAGACTTTCAAACCCAGCTCCAACTACGCATCAAAGCAGTTGCCCTCGCCCAGCAATACGCGGCGATCGCCCTCACCACAGCAGGAGGAGCCGGTAACCTCCTAACCCACCCAGCCCAAAGACACTACCGCGAAGCCCTCATGTTCAGCATCTTTGGCCAAACCCCAACCATTCGCAACGCAACATTACAAACACTACTCCCAGAATATAGAACCGAGATATACTAAAAAGTCCACACCAGCGGGTGTAGTTCAGTGGTAGAACGTCAGCTTCCCAAGCTGAATGTCGTGGGTTCGAATCCCATCATCCGCTTTTTTCGACTAAAGCTTAAGATCAAAAACTCTCAGTTTTCAAATACCAAAAAGAACACTATTGATCTCGTCAGTCTGACTGCAAACTAAGCCAAAAAATAAAAATTCCCCAGTGTTCGCCACCGGGGATAATTAAAAATCGATACAAAAAATCTTGTAAATTACAATCTCAATTAGTCATTCTTACCAAGAACTTGAGACTTGAGCGCATCAAACTCACCAACCAACTCACTACGATTAGACGCCTTGAGCAAATAACGATAAACAAACCAAGCCGTATAAGAAATACCAACCAGCTCAAAAATCGGAGCCAATAGCGGAATCTCGTTAATCGCACCAATCAAAGCAAACGTCAACTTCACAGTGATCAACGCCGTCAAGATCAACCCAATAGTTACCAAAGGTTGCTTGTAGCTAGAGAAAAACTCACCCAACTCCTCAGGCAAGTCAGCAAGGAAATCAGTCACAGGCTGAACCCACTCTTGCCAAGGCTGCTCAGCTTCAGGGGTTGCCATGGATCCGGGAGCTTCAGGGCTAACGAACGGAGAAGTTCCAGTTTCTACTTGGGTTTCAGGCTGTTGTTCCATCTTTAAAACCTATCCTTATAATCTATACAGTACAAAAGATGATAGACAATCTAGCTATCACTAGCAGATGTGCCAATATTGTAATGAGGGACGAATGATGCCCATATTATCAGACATATCTAGATATCTCCGGTCATTTGCCCCAGAGAAGAGCAAGAATAGCTAATATAAAATGCCGTCGGTGATATCTCTTCCTTAATTCAGGAAAACTTACCTGAATTTTAGAAAACCAACTAGAATTAACATTTTTAAGGCATTAATTTTTCAGTCATTAACTTAATTCTAAAAGGGGATTCTCGATTTGGCTAGAAATGCCGCCCTTAGAATTTGCCCCATGTTATGATTAGGCAAATTTTCTCCCCTCCCAGCACTCCCTCCACTTCATCGATTTTTGCCGCCGACTTTTATGACGCAGAAACGTAGTTCATCCAAAGCAAAGTCCGTTTCATCTGTTGATGTTCAAGACAGTATTGCCAAACCATCAGCTCCAGCGAAAGTTAAACGAGCAGAGTCGATTGGCGTAGTAGAAGTTGGAGCTTCGGAAGACCATCTTCTTGGCATTGCAGATAAAAAAGGGTTGTCTTTACCAAGTTGGCATTTTTTAGGTGTGCTGCTCATTCTCCTGTCTGGCGGGATTGGCTTCGCGGCAACGTCTATTCTGCTCAGTTTCAATGGCAGCAGCAATTGCAGTGCGCTTTATATCCCCTTAGCTTCAGCGACAACACGTTTATATTGCGCTCAGATTGAAGCAGAGAAGCAAACTTTAGCGAGCTATCTCAAGTCCATTCGCATGGTGCAAGGGTTTCCAGCGGATCATCCGATGCGATCGGATATTGACCGCAATATTGAGGTCTGGACAGCGGAGATTATCGAGTTAGCGGAAGTCCAGTTCCAAGCAGGGGATCTTGATGGCGCGATGGAGATGGTGCAATCTATTCCGGTAGAGTTGGGCGCGACTGCATTGGTTGATGCGCGGATTGCTGATTGGGAGAAGCTTTGGCGTGAGGGTGAGTCGATTTTTGCGAAGTTTAAGCGGGAGCTGATGGACGGAGATTTGCCGCAGGCAATGCGTACAGCGGTGCAGTTAAGTTATTTAGAAAATCAGTATTGGTCTACGGTTAAGTATGATGAGGCGCGTAATCAGGTCCAGCTAGCCCGGAAAGAAACGGAAGAGCTAGATGTGGCCTATGCTTCGAATCGTCGGGGCGGGATTGAGAATTGGCTTAAGGCGATTGAGCAGGCAAGCAAAATCTCGAAGGCTAGTTATGCTTATCCGCAAGCGGAAAAACTTATTGATGATGCTCGCCAAAATATTATTCGTTACATCGACAATGTGGTAGATCAACGCCGTTGGGATGAGTTGTTGTCGCTCAGCGATCGCCTGCCCGCGCGTCTAAATCTGGACAATATGGCGATGGACTGGAAAATTTTGGCTCAAGCGGGTATTACGGCACGGCGTGGCAATGTGGCGGAATTGGAAACGGCATTATTGCAAATTCAGAGTATCCAACCGACTAGTGGTGTCTATGACAAGAGCCAAGAGTTGATGCGCCGTTGGCAAAAGGAAATTGCGGATGTCTCGCTTTTGGAGCAGGGCGAAGCGTTTGCGGCAGGCGGAACAATTTCTGAGCTAGAGCAGGGTATTGCGAAGTTGCAGCAGATTGAGAAAGGAAATCCTCGCTATAGTGAGTCGAGACAGAAAATCAGTCAGTGGCGCAACAAGATTGAACTGGTTGAAGATCGGCCGACGTTGGAGTATGCCAAAGACTTGGCGGCAAGCAACAGCACGGCATCGTTGAATGAGGCCATTTTGCAGGCGCGTTCGATTCAGTCGGGACGGGCTTTGTACAGTGAGGCGCAAGAGAATATTCGGAAGTGGCAAGGCACAATTGAAAGGCGGCAGGATCAGCCTATTTTTGATCGGGCTGTGGCGCTCGGTAATCGTCGGGAGTACAGTGAGGCGATCGCTGCGGCGAGTCAGATTAGTTCAGGGCGGGCTTTGTATCCGGCCATGCAATCGAAGGTTAGTGGCTGGAAACAACAACTGGCGGCGATCGCCAAATTAAATGCAGCGTATCAAACGGCTGCGGCGAATTCGGCATCGAGTTTAGCGCAGGCCATTCAGCTCACCCGACAAATTCCATCTTCTGCCTCTAGCACCAGAACTGAAGGTCGCACAGCGGCAGATCGTTGGAGTTACAGCATTCTCAGCGAAGCTCAACGTCAGTCAAATAGCTCGGTTACTCAGGCGATCGCCACTGCAAAACTCGTACCTAGCGGCACCGCAGCCTACTCTGCGGCTCAAACCCAAATCACAACATGGCAGCGTTTATTAAGACCCGCTCCGGTACCGACTCCTTCCCCCGCCCCCACTTTCGAGGCTACTCCGGCCCCAAGCTCTAGGCCACGTTTTGAGCCAACACCAGAACAAGAACCGCTTGAGATCATAAATTTGCCTGACTCATAAGCCCGTTTTCAAGCATCACTAACCAATATAAACAGCCTGTAATCTAGCTTCTCATGCCCTTAGATCATCCCCTCGGTTCCGTTATTCAGGGTTCTCTTAGCCAAGGTTTAGATGTTCGTCTTTATGGCGATGTGTCTGTGGAGGATATGCGCGTCGGCAAATTTTTGGTCGTGCAAGGCAAGCGGTCAAAATTCTTTTGTTTGCTCACAGATGTCGCTCTCGGCACGTCTAGCCAAAGAATCCTCGCCGATCCACCTAGCCCGACGGATGATTTTTTGCAGGCTGTTCTCGCCGGAACCAGCACCTACGGCACAGTCGAATTAGCCCCGATGTTGATGTTTACGCCCAACAACAATGCTGAGCAAAATGGCTATAACGGCGATCGCCTCGAAGAATTAGAATTGCTCCCTGTTAAAACGATTCCGCCCCACTTTAGCCAAGTATTTGATGCCAACGAACGTGATTTTCGGATGGTATTTGGTTGGGAAGAAGATCCCCACCGCAAGAATTTTTCCATCGGCCAACCCCTCGATACCGATGTGCCTATTTGCCTAGACCTAGACCGTTTCGTTGAACGCAGTAACGGTATCTTTGGTAAATCTGGTACAGGCAAATCATTTCTCACCCGCCTGCTTTTGTCTGGCATTATCCGCAAACATGCCGCCGTGAATTTGATGTTTGACATGCACTCCGAGTATGGCTGGGAAGCAATGCAGGAAGGCAAAGGCGTTAATACAGTCAAAGGGTTGCGTCAACTATTTCCCGGTGAAGTTGAAATCTATACCCTCGATTCCGAATCCACCAAACGGCGGGGAGTACGGGATGCACAGGAAATGTATCTGAGTTTTGACCAAATTGAGATTGAAGATATTCGGCTCGTCGGTTTTGAACTCGGTTTATCTGAAGCAAGTCTGGATAATGCCAATGTTTTATTTTCAGAATTTGGCAAACACTGGATCACTAGTTTGCTGAATATGAGCAACGAAGATATCAAGATTTTTTGTGAAGAAAAACAAGGCCATGGCGGCTCGATTATGGCGTTGCAACGGAAGCTCAAACGCCTCGAAGGTTTGAAATATATTAAAGGAGCTTGTCCGTTTAACTATATTGACCAGATTTTGCAATCGCTTGATGCGGGTAAGCACGTGATTATTGAGTTTGGTTCGCAGTCCAATTTGTTGTCTTATATGCTGGCAACGAATATGGTGACGCGCCGGATTCACTCGGCTTATGTCAAAAAAGCGGATCGGTTTCTGCAGACTAAAAACGTGATGGATAAGCCACGACCGCTCGTGATTACGATTGAGGAGGCGCACCGTTTTCTGGACTCGAAGATTGTGCACCAAACGATTTTTGGGACGATCGCCCGCGAGATGCGAAAGTATTTTGTGACGTTGCTGGTTGTTGATCAACGGCCTTCGGGTATTGATAACGAGGTGATGTCGCAGATTGGGACGCGGGTAACGTGTTTGCTGAACGATGAAAAAGATATTGATGCAATTTTTACCGGAGTTTCGGGCGGCGGTAATTTGCGTTCTGTGTTGGCGAAGTTGGATTCTAAACAGCAGGCTTTAGTGTTGGGTCATGCTGTGCCGATGCCTGTGGTGGTGCGGACTCGCTCTTACGACAAAACATTTTATGCAGAAATTGGCATCCAAGATTACGAAGGGATGGCCGATGAAAAGCTGTTTGCTGAAGCGGAACTTGCGAAGTCAGATCTGGGTTTCTAAATTATTGATGATTATGAAAAACCAATGTCCAGTGCCGTTCTGAAGACTGGTAAATTTTGGCGTTGTTTAAACCTGTGTGGTCGGCGATCGCCTGAATTTCTGACAGGGTAAAAGCGGCAAACAGAGAATCTCGAAATAATTTAAGCTGATGCGGATCAAAATCGACTGTATTTGCTTTTGTGATAATGTCGTCAATTTTCGCTTCGCTGTCAGGACGAAACAAATCGCGCAGAATAATCGCACCCGTTAATTTAAGCACACGGCGCATTTCTCGAAAACAAGGCTCTGGATCGGGCAGATGGTGGATCAAACTATTAGACATAATGACGTCAAAACTGTGGTCGGGAAACTTAAGCTTTTTTGAGTCGGCTAATTGCAGCATAATTTGCTCGTTTAAACTCGCCCGCTCAATATTTTGTTGACCAACCGCTAACATGGATGGGGCCAGATCGACGCCGATAATTTGCCACTGGGGGCACTGCTGCGCAAGCAAAATCGGGATCTGAGCCGTGCCTGTGCCTAAGTCCAAAACGGTTGCTTGATCATGTCGAAAAGTTTGTGCTGTGAGGTTTGCAAAGTCGCTATTCACATCAGAAAAATCCATGGCATCATAGGCGATCGCCTCGGCAGGATCATCCATCACTTCCGGTTCTAAAATGCGCGCAATAACCATTGATTTATCCCTTTCAACGCTGGCAAAATGTCTTTATTAGCATAGTCAAAATTCACGGCGATTTCTCATATTTACGGAAGGCGATCGCCCCATTTTGCCCCCCGAAACCAAAGCTGAGACAGAGCGCATTTTGCACAGATGCAGCTTGAGCTTGCCGGACAAAATTGAGATCAAAAGCTGGATTTTCTAAACCGACGCAAGGAAAAAGTGTTTGCGACCGCAGCAACATCATCGTAAATGCCGCGCTAATAATTCCCGATGCTCCTAGACTATGGCCTGTCGCGCCCTTACTGCCGCTGATCCATGGTCGATGGGGAAACAGAGCTGCGATGATTTCGGCCTCGGCTAGGTCGTTGAGGCGGGTGCTTGTGCCGTGGGGGTGAATGTGGTCAATGTCTGCGGGCTGTAAATTTGAACGTTCTAAACATTGGGCGATCGCCGTCATGGCAGGCTGATGATTCGACTTTGGCGCGCTGACGTGGTGAGCATCACAAGTAAAACTCCAACCCAATAACTCAGCGTAAATATTGGCATCCCGATTTTGAGCAGCTTCCAACGTTTCCAGCATCAACATGGCGCCTCCTTCACCCAGCACCAAACCTTCTCGGTTTTGATCAAACGGCAAACAGCCAGTTGTTGCCAAGGCTCCCATTTTTTGAAAACCCGCAATACTTAGTCGCGTAATTGGCGATTCCAACGCCCCGACTAAAACCCGTTCACACCGACCCTGTTGCAGCAATTCAAAGCCCTGACAAATTGCCCACGTACCCGTCGTACAAGCGCCCATCGGTGCAAGGACTGCGCTTGTTGAACTGATTTGCTGAGCGGTGGCGATCGCCAAAGAATGGGGCAACAAATTCAACCAATCCGCCAATTCCGGATCACGATAATTTCGATTTAACCGCTCTAATTTTCCCTGAAAACCCCGACTCGAACCCACTACCACCCCACAATCATCAAGCGGTGCAGACAGCCCCGCATCCCGTAAAACTGCGGTGACTAACGCCCGACGCAACGCCGCTAAATCAGCCGGATCTTTGCCCAACATTGCCGCCGGAATAATTGGTAAGTCGCCGAAAGGTTGCCGCAGTTGAATCGCCGTTTTTTTGGCCAGCAAATTTTGCCATGCCGCTGCCAGATCGCCCAGACCACAACGCAACCCAACGCCCGTCACCACCACCCGAACCATCTTGAAAACCCCGCATTATTCCATTAAAAAAGGGCAACCTCAATTAGCAAGATTACCCCGTACAATTTTGTCTATTTTTGCCGTGTAGCAAAACAAACGAATCAATTATTCAGCCGTATCCTCTGTCGCCGCATCATCCTGAGCAGAGTTGTCCTTAATCAAATTCTCTGCCCCTTCAATCAGCTTGGCAGACTCAATGCGATCGCCCATTTGGATGCCATCAACCACATCCATCCCTTCGATCACCTTGCCAAACACCGCATAATTACCATCTAGAAAACCCAGATCAGCCAACGCAAAATAAAACTGAGCCGAAGCCGAATTCGGTGCCTGAGACCGCGCCATGGCGATCGCCCCTTTCTCATGCTTCAACACAACCTCAGTCGGACTCAAATTAGCACGACCATAAACCGGAGCATCCTCACCCTGCAGCTTAATTTCTAGCGGCAAATCACGACGCACACCCGTTTCCGGATCCGTAAAACCACCACGACCCAACGCAGACACAGGCACACTCTCATCCTTACTCGTCGGGTCACCACCCTGCGCCACAAACGCCTCAGGCTCCCGAATTACCCGATGAAACGCCAGACCATTATAAACACCCATCTGCACCAGATCAGCAAAATTACCAGCCGTCACAGGCGCCGCCTCACCATCCAGCTCGATGATGATCGACTTACCCAGCACAATCATCTCCACCTTCGCCATCCCCTCCAGACGTGGCGTATAATCCTCAAACTCATTAACCACAGCCGTTGTAGCCGGAGCATTACCCGTTGCCGAATCCTCACTCGGTGTCTTTTCCTGCGGTGAACAACCCACCAACGCCAAACTACCAATTAGTAAAGCCGTACACAAAACCTGTAAAGAACGTTGCATATAAATATCTATTCCTCGAAAATAATTAAACAAAAAATTAGAGAACCCGACGAATCACTAGACCCTCAAAGTTCCCTAACATCAAAACATTAAGATCTAAAGACCCTCTAAAGGCACCGTCAAAAAGCGAGCCAGCTCAGCCCCCTGATTCTCCAGTTCCCCAATCGAAATCTGCTCGCCCACACGGTTTAGAGGAATATCCCCCTTACCCTTCAAGCGCAGATACAGCACACGACGAGGATTAAGACCTTCCTTAATTTCTGCCCGAATCGCCAAAACATTACCAATCGGATACTCCAAATCAATAATGCGGTTTTCCCCAACGAACCCATAACGAAAAATCTTGACCTTGCCAGTCTTCTTATTAAATTCGTTATAGCCACCCCCAACATTCAAGAAAGAGACAAACCAGAGATAAGCCGACAACAACGTCCCCGCAATGCCATAAAACGTTAATGCCGCTCCCTGAGGAATAAACTGAAGAGCACTTGTGTCACTGACCAGCAAAAAGTTTTTGTCAAAATAGCTAGACAAACCTGCCAAAAGAAATCCCACACCACCAATAGCGGACACCGTAGCCCAGAGAAAATTGCTAAAGCGGCGTGAACCAGTAATAGATTGACGCAAAATCGCATCAGTCGAAGACGTTGCCTGTGTTGTCATAAAAATTATTTTTGAACTGTTTTGAATATTTATTTTAGAAATTTTATTCTACTGGATTATCTGAACCTGCTTTTTCCAAAGCAGCAACTTCCATCATTAATCCACGCACTTCTGATGTACCAGCCGAAGGTTCAAAAGCGAGTGGCAATTTGCCATGGGTCAGCATCCGCCAGCCCAACGGGAAAATCTCAGGCAAACCCTGTAGTCCCATCACCATCAACGCAAATCGCCGCTCATCAATCCAGCCCCCTTCTTTTACCAATTCAATCAGCGTCTTGCGGTGTCGAATCGTTCGGTCTTGAGAGAGTTCTGGCTGCTGCAAGATCTTGCCTTTGATCTGTGTAATTTGATCCATTGGTGCAACATCCTGTGGGCACACATAATTACACTGATAGCAACGTGTACAAGCCCAGACGCCCGATTCTGCATCGTGGTATTTTTCCAATCTTTCTGTCGTCTGGTCATCTCGCGAATCTGCTACCATTCTTTGGGCTTTAGCGAGGGCATGGGGACCGGCAAAGCTGGGGTTGACTGCAACAGCGTTACATTCTGAGTAGCAAGCGCCGCAAAGAATACAGTTACCAGTCTGATTGAGTTGTTCGCGTTCTGCTGGCGTTTGCAAAAATTCTCGTTCTGGAATGCTCCTTGACTGGGTGCTTACATAGGGTTCAACGCGTTCTAGATTGTCCCAAAAGCCCTGCATGTCTACTACAAGATCTTTGATTACTGGCATATTTCCCATTGGGGTAATGGTAAATGTTGGATTTGTTGCTTGGGTTGGATCCGTTTCTTGCAATCGCTTCAGTTCATTTCCAACATTTTCTTTGCAGGCTAGCGCGGATCTTCCATTGATACCCATAGAACAACTTCCGCAAATGGTATTGCGGCAATTTTTTCGAAACGCTAAGGAACCATCTTGCTGCCATTTAATCTGATTTAAACAGTCTAGGATTGTTGTGCTTTCTGGCACGGATAGAGAATAACTTTCAAATTGTGGGGTTTTGTTTCTCTGGGACTGTCGTAAAACGCGGAAAGTAATATCCATCGTGAAGCTTTTTTATTGCGGGTATTGTCTTCTTTCTAGTCTAAAATACTGCTTCAAAACGTAGGGTTTCTTTGAATAAAGTTCAATAAACTTGACAATTGTCGTGGAAACAATGGGGGAAATAGAAAAAATGCCTAATGCTTTTTAGAGAACTTTTTAAAAAATCTGATCCAAATAGAATTTTTGCGGTTATATTTACATATGTGATAAGTTTATCACCGATGAAAAAATTCGATGTAAAAGACAAAAAGTTCTAGACATTATGAGCGAAACCCCAACAGCGCCTTTAAAAGGCAAAGCGCTTCTCAGTAAAGTAAAAGAATTATCTCATTTGCCTCGCCGCGAAACGGCTAAGCTTTGTGGTTATAGCACCACAAAAAAAGGACAAACTCGTGTTAATTTGACTGATTTTTATGATGCTGTTTTAGAAGCTAAAGGTCTACCTTTAGATCCTAGCGGTGGACAAGATGGACGCGGGAGAGAACCGACTTACCGCGTTAGTGTTCACAAAAACGGCCAGATTGTCATTGGTTCTACTTACACGAATCAAATGGGTCTCAAGTCTGGCGATGAGTTTGAGATTAAAATTGGCTACAAGCATATTCACTTAAAGCAGATTAGTGAAGAATAAGCTTGGTGAATTTCAACGAGCTTGATTGAGGCGTGTTTCACACTAATTGCATTTTTATTATTAATTTTTGACTATCTTTAGTCTGAGTTTATGAAATCAAAAGTGAGATTTTGTTTGATCGTTTCCTTAACTGTTTTCTGAGAGAAATTCAGAAATATATGGAGAGTCATAGGTAGCTATGGCTCTTTTTTCTATTTAAGTATTTGTCTGATTTGGGTTACCTAAATTGTGATGCTGGTTGTGAGATCGGATGATGTCTGGTATTAATATTCGTCAGTTAGTCTGGGTTTCAGCTGGGGCTTATGGTGCTTTGGTAGGCTCGTTGTTACGCCATAGTAGCCGGGTGGAAGTTTGGGGATTGGGTGGTTTATTTTTTGTGGTGTTTTGTTATCGGCAGTGGGAATTAAAGGGATGGGCTGAGGGGAATAGTGTTGATTGGTCGGCGATCGCCCCTGGTCTGGGGATTGGTGCTTGGCTACTGTATAAGGCTTGGGGCTTTAGTAATGATGAGGCTTTTTTACGGTGTTTGCCGTTGCTCTCATTGTTGAGCTGGGGTCTGATTTGTTTTGGTTGGCAGAGTCTGAAATTGTTTCGGGCTGGTTTCGTTTTGTTTGGGTTTTTGGCGTTGCCGTGGGAAGTGGTTTATGGATTTGTGGATTTGTCATTATTGACTGCACAATTTTCGCACTGGTTGTTATGGGTAATGGGTTTAGAAGCGGAAAGAATTGGCACGTTGATTCGACTAGGCACTGGTTCTATTGAGGTTTATCATGGCTGTTCTGGGCTGAAATTGATGTTGCAATTGGTGGGATTTAGCTTGATTTATTTGGTGCTTAATGGCAAGGAATGGCGAGCTGGATTGAGTTTGATCTTTGGGGCGATCGCCATCGGCTTTGGGTTAAATTCTCTGCGGGTTGCGATTATGACAATTTTGGTTTCTCTGGGAGATGAACAGGCATTTGACTATTGGCATTTGGGTGATGGATCACTGATATTTAGTGCGATCGCCGTAGTCTGTTTGGGAGGGTGGGGATGGCTACTTCTAAGATGCTTCGAAGAGACAAAAAATGGCGTCAAAGTGTAATTCTGATCCAAGCGATCGCCACGGTAATAGTAAGTGGCAAGCTGCTGTTTCAAACACCAATGTCCTCCCCTACACATTCACCAATCCCATTTAAGTTGATCGTAATTCAAGGGTGGCAACCCCTCACCCATAAAGCTCTAAATGTTGCTGGAACACGCAATATTATCTCGGGTACATTTCAGGGAGGAATCGAACAAGTTTTGACCAACGATCAGCAACTCTTGAGCATTCAACGCGCCGAGCTTGCTCAGACAAATGGCGACCTTAAAACCTATGTTAAAACCCACACAACAGACTTGTTTTCTAACCTAAAGTATGATGACAAAATTGGACACTATAGCCAATTTTTAACAGGCGATCGCCTCACGATGATGGCCTGTATTACACAAACTGGGCAAAGTACTGTCACCGCCGATCAATTTAAAATACAACAAATCAAAGCCACTTTTTCGCCGGCACAATTTGGTGGTTGGCTACTCAATAAACGCCCGCTCGTTCCGAATATCTGCCATTGGCGATCGCTCTCCATTCAACCAGTCAAGGAAAATTCTCCGGCCCTTTTATACGATATTTGGCAAGAGATTGACCAAAATTAAAACACTCGAATGTTCATAAACCTTGCTGCACCCTTGGAACTATTGAAGAATGTCATCCATAATTTGAGTAAGTTTTTCCGACAATTCAACGTCACAAACACTATGAAAAAAATACTCCTGCTCACTTCCCTCACAACCTTTTCTCTCAGCTGGATTATGTTTCCGGCGATCGCCTCCAGCCAAGAAATAATGGGCGAACAAGAGATTACACAATTACCAGTAGAGCAAAATATACCCTCAAGACCAATACCTCCCAAAGGCCCAACATCAGTAGAAGGGAACCCGATGATGTTTGACATTGAAGTTGTGCCCGTAGATAAATTGCTGTCCGGTGACGACGAAACAGATGCAACAATCCCGCCAAACGACAATCCGATGATATTTGACATCAAGCTCAACCCCACAAACACAACAACGTCCGGTGGCGAGCAAACCGGCGAAGTCATAGATCTATCCGGCGAAGCAATAGAATCAGACAGCAGCGAAATCAACTGGGGCTACAGCGGTACAGAAAACCCAAATTATTGGGGAGACCTCAGCGAAGACTACAAAACATGCAAAATTGGTCGAAACCAATCCCCCATTGACCTGAACCTAGACACAGACCTGATGAATGACGGCATCAAACTCAACTATGCAACCGTCGTGTTTGAAGTCGAAAACAATGGCCATTCCATTCAAGTCAATTACCCAGTAGGCAGCACCGCCGACATCAACGGAGACATCTACAACTTGGCGCAATTTCACTTCCACTCCCCCAGCGAACACACAGTCGCAGGGAATGCACGAACCATGGAAGTACACCTTGTTCACAATAATGACGCAGGCGACCTAGCAATAATCAGCGCAATGATTGAACCCGGCACAGAAAGCTATGATGCCAGCAAAATTTGGCGTAATATTCCTGCCGTAGGCGCAACGCAGCGCAGTGGTTTAGTCGTGAATGCCGCTAACTTTTTGCCCAAAAAAGACATGTCTTACGTTAGCTATTCCGGTTCACTAACAACACCACCCTGTAGCGAAAATGTGACGTGGATTGTCATGAAAGAACCGATCACTTTGTCTGCTGAACAGATCGCCGCTTTTCAAGCGTTGTATCCGATGAATGCTCGTCCAGTACAACGGACTCGGTAGTACTCAGCAATTACCCAAATTAAGCCTCATTTGAATCACAAAAAAAGTGCTCTACCATTTTCGATAAAGCACCCTTGCAGGAATTGAATTGCTGACTTTTAAGCCACTTTCACCAAAATATTGTCACCTTCTTCTTTAACCTCATATAGCTCAAGACCTTCTGTTGCGGGGCCTTTTGTCAAGCTGCCATCTACACCAAATAATGAGCCGTGGCAAGTACATTCCAGTGCATCCCCGGCCAATTTAACGGGGCAGCCTTTGTGGTTGCAAGTTGGGTCAAGGGCAACAATGCTTTGGTCGGCAGGATTTTGGAAGACATAAACTTTTTTACCTGCAATTTCTGTGGAAAGATCACCTGCTGCTTTTAGCTCTGTGGCCGTACCGACAATCGCGAAGTCTCCCATAGTTTCCGCAGCGTCTTCTGCTTTGACAATGGGATTTGATTCGGAAGTTTCAGTCTCTGTCTCGGTAACTTCTACTTCTTCGGTCTGGGGGGAGCAGGCGGCAAGTACGACTGGCAAAGATGTTGCGAGCATTCCGACGCCAAACAGGCCCATAAATTTACGACGTTCCATAATTTTCCTCTATATAAGTAGCTGTTACTTGATCTTATAGCGGATTAAGAGGGGTCAAAAAAGTTAGTCTTAAACCCTTATGGCGATCGCCCGTCTTTTTTTTGTGGCGGTTAACAGTTCAGCCAAACCTTTGGTCTACTGATCAGGCGATCGCATAACCAGATACTTTGCGAATATAAACGGGCTGAAAACCGATAACAATATCTTCCTTGGGAACTCCTTTCTCGACGAGCTCTTGTCCGAGGTCGATTTCGGTGTTGTTGAGCTGAATCCAAATTTTGTCGTCTTTGAGATCTAGGTGTATTGAACATCCAAATACTCTCTCTTTGCCATCCCAACCAATGCCGAGCACTTGGTAATGATCACGCTCAATGTCAAAAATTGCCTGTACTTCTATGTCGCCATTGTGGGGTTTGTAGCTAGCATATACGCTCAGAATGTCTTGAATGATGGTGCGGTATCGACTGATTTTATCTAAATTTTCCATCGAATGATGACCTCCTTTTCTGTGTCATAAACTAAAATTTCAGGCTTATATTCAGCAATCACCATGTGAGCAAATTCTTTTTGGAACAAAGTTTTATAGGCAGTATCTGGAATGGCTAGAAATAACTTTCGGTCTGGCTCCTTTACTTTCAAGGCAACTCGATAATTTAAAAATTGTCCTAAAGCCAAGTGGAAATCGGTCATCTGGGAAGTGCCAACAAAGCTTTTGATTTCTATTGCAATTTTTTCGCTGCCGCGTTCTGCTGCGATGAGCTTTTCTGCACCAAGATCAACATAAAATTCAACACCACCAACCTTTAAATACAACGGATCATCAGTGATTTGCCAGCCCTCTTTGATTAGGGCATTCTTAACTGCATTATGGAATAAATCTTTTGCCATTGGGGTTGTGGTTTAACTGGGACGGTTTGCACGTAAATAAGCAATAGAATTTTTAGTGCTTTGCGTATCAGGATGATCGCTACCGAGAACAGATGCACAAATTTCTAGAGCTTGCAAAAATAGCGACTCCGCCTCATCGTAACGATTTTGGTGATAACGCAAAACTGCGAGGTTGTTGAGACTGGATGCGACATCGGGATGGCGATCGCCGAACAGTTCTTGGTACAGGGAAAGGGCTTGTTGATACAGGGGTTCTGCTGCTTCATATTTGCCTTGGGAATCGTACAGCCCTGCGAGGTTGTTGAGACTAGTGGTGACAGAGGGATGGCGATCTCGAAGAGATCCGCTTTGCGGTGCGCCTAACAGTTCTTGCCACAGGGAAAGGGCTTGTTGATACAGGGGTTCTGCCGCTTCATATTTCCCTTGCGCATGATACAGCCCTGCGAGGTTGTTGAGACTGGTGGCGACAGAGGGATGGTGATCGCCTAATTTTTCTTTCACTGTCGTCAAACGTCTTTGCAAAGGATCTTCGGCTAGTGCGTAGAATCCTTGTCCTTCATAAAATCTTGCCGTTCCTTCAAACGCCCAAAATAAATCTTCGTCAGGATTGGCAATATCATCGAGCATTTCCCGACTCAGTAAGTCTAAATGGGGAATTACGGGGGTCATCTCTGCAATTTTTTCTAAAGTCGGTGACTGGGGCATTTGTTTCGCTTTCCCTAATAAGCTCGTCACAAAAGTCTCCCGAAACAGTCGATTTACGTCCGGTTCTTGCGCCAGCTTCCATTGCAAAAACTGCCTCGTCAGCGAATGCACCGTAAACCTTGTGCGCTCCTGATCGATCGCCTTGATGAGGTACAAATTATTGAGCTGTTTTCTCGCCCCACGCAGATCCTTTTTATCGAAATCTAATTGCGCCGCAATCTCCTCCACCAAATCCCAAGCAAGATCCGCAGGCGCAAACAACCCCAACAACATCGCCACCTTACCCGTGCGCTCATCCAATTCTTGCCAACACAACTCAAACGCCGCAATCACTCCCCGCGCCGCATTAATTTCTTCCGTTTCTTGCAAAGCCAGCGACTCATCGGCAATATTTAATTGTTGTTGATAATCCCTTAGCCGCAGATCCTCATCCAACTGCAAATATCGCCCCACCAACTCCACACCCAAGGGCAAATAACCCAAAGCTTCACAAATTGATTTTGCCGCGATCAGTTCCCGATCCACACGGGATGCGCCCAGCAACTTTCTCAACAATGCCAAAGCCTCAGACTCCGAAAGAATCCCCAAAGGAATGTCGATAAATTGTGAACTCGACTTACGCTTGCGAGTCGTCACCAAAACCTGAAAGCGTTTTGTCAACGGTCTAGTCCGCTTCGGAATGCTTGCCAGATCAGTCACATCATCAAAAATGACTAACACCTTCCCCTCAGTAGGTATCCAGTTGTGCCAATACCAAGCCGCTTGCTCATCCAGAGTCGCCGACTGCATAGATTTCGGTAAAGCCAGATAGGGACTCGCCAAAGTCACCACCGCCTGCGCCAAACCCATCTCCCGCAACGGCAACCAATACCGCGCCGCATATTCCTCCCCATAGCGTTGGGCATATTGCAACACCAGTTCACTTTTGCCCAGCCCGCCCATACCCTCCACCGCACAGACACAGACCCCTTGTCCTATCTGCAACTTTGCATGAATTTCATCCAGCTCTTGCTCGCGCCCCACAAAATTTGTTGAACTTTGCGGCACATTACTGGGAATTGGCTTTTGCTTTGCGGGCTGCTGAATAACCTTATTCGTGACGGAATTATCGTTATAAACCCCGGCAACACGTGCCCCATCACCAATCTTGCCCCCCGACATATTGCCGATCCCGAAATTACTTTGGGACTGATCAACTTGCGACGGATCTGGGGATTGCTCTGCGGTCATGGGTAGAGAGAATAAAGGATTTACGTCAACTTACAAATGCGATTATCCCAAGTGTAATTTATGGTTCGAGGATCGGTTTGCCCACCCGATTATTTCGTTAAATTCTAAAGCGAAGACACATTTTTATCATCATCAGAAATTAAGGCGATCGCCAATTGAATAATCTGATCTCGATCCACCATCTCGCCCAACTCAACCGACTCGTATCTTCCCTCAAAAGCCTCTAATGCCGATTGTTTTAGGGCAGATTCATAGGCATCTTCTAGAGTCTCCAATAATTCCGTTGGCGTTAGATAATAGCCATTCGCCTTCCGCCGTTTATTCGAGCGTTGAATTTGCTTAACCGAATTAAAAATAGAGGTTTCCCAAGATCGCGTTGAACGTTGCTCTGCTTGTTGTTTAATCAAATGCATTAGCAAAATAATACTAAAGCTAAAAATCTTGTTGATTTTGTCATCCTTGCTCATCTCCGTCATATCCTCCACCAACACCAAAGCATCGGAGATATTGCCATCAAGCAGCAATGTCCGCAATTCCAGTAACTCTTCCATAATTGCCTCCTAATCTACGCTTTGATTGATTTTAAAAACTGCAATCAAATTACAAATACTATTTCCCTAAGTCTAATTTATAGTTCGTCCTGTGAAAGGTGCAGTAAAGAGGCGATCGCCCATCCCCAGAGAGACTTGATAAACTTGAGAAAGATTTAACAGTCAAACCGATGAATATTCAAGCAGTTACGCCAATCCAAAGAATTTCAATTGATCCAGATATTTGTCATGGACAACCTTGTATTCGAGGCTTGCGCTATCCTGTGACCTTGATTTTAGAGCTACTCAGCTCAGGCATGACCTATACAGAAATTCTTGAAGATTATGACGATCTAGAAGAAGCTGATATTTTAGCAGTACTTCTCTATGCCGCCCAACTGAGCCAAGTTAAAACCGTAACCCGTTTAGCATCATGAAGTTTCTCATCGATGCTCAGCTACCCAAAAGACTTGCACACTTTTTAAATCAAGCAGGGTACGATGCCAAACATACGAGAGATCTTCCAGAACAAAATGCGACACCGGATTCTTACATAAACGATTTGTCGCTTCAAGAACAAAGAATTGTTGTCACGAAAGATGCAGATTTTGTTGAATCATTTTTTCTCCAAGATAAACCGTATAAACTTCTTTTAATCTCAACGGGAAACATTAAAAACAAGGATTTAGAAGCGATTCTTGCCCAAAATATTCAGCTAATTACTCAGCTTTTCGATCAACATCACTACATTGAACTGAATCGAACCGACATTATTGTCCATCAATAACCCTAGACTTGACTTGGCATTAACAACCGACAATGCGATGGCGATCGCCCCTTACAAAAAAACACTTCAGGAAATAGACTCCGGTAGATCTGGCCTCGGTTTGTGTTGGGCAAAGACACCGTATTTTGGCGCGGCAAACATCGTCACAATGAAAATTAGCGTGAGCAAAACCACGATCGCCCCACCTGTAGAAATGTCGAGGTGATAGCTCAAATATGTACCCATGACGCAGGAAAAAATACTGCTGGCACTGGAAATCCACAACATGTGATCAAAGCGATCCGTCAGCAAATAGGCGATGGAACCGGGGGTAACCAGCATCGCGATGACAAGAATGATTCCGGCGGTTTGTAGGGCGGTGACGATGGTGAGGGCGAGGACGGTGAGCAGGGTGTAATACATTAGCGTCGTGTTTAAACCGATCGCCTTCGCATGGTTCGGGTCAAAGCAAAATAGTAGTAAATCTTTGCGGCGCAGCAAAATGACAATGAGGGTGAGGCAACCGGCGATTAAGGTTTGGATAATGTCTGCGGTAGAGATGCCTAAAACATTGCCGAAAAGAATGTGAAATAGATCGATATTGCTGGGAATTTTCGTGACGAGCACTAAACCGAGGGCAAAAAATCCGGTGAAGACAACGCCGATAACGGCATCTTCCTTGAGTCTGGTGGCCGACTTTACGTAACCGATCGCCACGGTTGCACCAAAACCAAAAATGAATGCACCGATAGAAAAAGGAATATTTAGCGCGTAGGCCACGACAACCCCCGGCACGACGGCATGAGAAACGGCATCGCCCATGAGTGACCAGCCTTTTAGGGTGATATAGCAGGACAAAATGGCGCAGACTAAACCGACAAAAGCACTGACCCAAATGGCTTTCACGAGGAATCCGTATTGCAGTGGCTCAATCAGCCAAGCGGCGATCGCACTCACGCATCCACCTCTGTAGATTTTGGTGCGGGGATATTTTTGTTTTTCTCAGTGGCGATCGCCTGCAAACTAGTCATGGGCAAACCGCCAAACGTCATCACGAGATTTTCTTCGGTAAAAGTTTCTTCAGTCGTGCCTTCAGCGAGGATTGTTTTATTTAATAAAATTGTGCGATCGCAAAACGTCGAAATCGAGGCGAGATCGTGGGTTGAAACCAGAATCGTGTGGCCTTCGTCTCGTAGTTGCATCAGCAGATCGATCATGCTTTTTTCCGTTTTGACATCCACCCCAGTGAACGGCTCATCCAGCAAAATCACTTTCCCTTCCTGTGCCAACGCCCGCGCCAAAAATGCCCGTTTTTTCTGACCGCCGGATAATTCTCCAATTTGGCGATCGCCGAACTCACTCATGCCCACCCGCGCCAAACTTTCCATCACGAGACGACGATCCTTTGCACTCGGAATCCGCAAAAAATTCATGTAGCCATAGCGCCCCATCATCACCACATCGAACACACTCACCGGAAAATTCCAATCCACCTCATCCGATTGAGGCACGTAGGCCATGAGCTGTTTCTTCTGGGCTTTTTTAACCGAAATACCACCAATACGCACCCGTCCTTCCGTCGGCTTGAGAAATCCCATCACCGCTTTAAACAGCGTCGATTTACCACCACCATTCGGCCCCACCAGTCCAGTAATTGTGCCCGGCTCCACCCGACAGCTCGCATTGTAGAGCGCCAGCCGCGTATTGCTGTAGGTAACACTGAGATTATCAACCGTGATATCGAGAAAAGGCAGAGTGGATGTCATGGGTTTAAACAGAGTGGGTGGGAACGGGAAATGAGAAAAAGCTAGCTATTCGGTCGGAGCCGTTGCCCCTAAACCTGCCGCAATTAAGCGCGTGTCATATTCCAGCAGTGCGAGAAAAGTGGGAACTGGTCCCGCTTCTGTGGATAGAGAATCGACGTAAAGACTACCGCCAAAATTTGCCCCAGAAGCCTTTGCCACTTCCTTTTGACCTTTATCACTGACGGTACTTTCACAGAAAATAGTCGGCACATTATTTTCTTTAACCGACTCAATCACTTTCTGGACTTGCTTTGGTGTAAATTGTTGCTCGGCGTTAATCGGCCAAATATAAATTTCAGCTAAATCGTAATCGCGGGCGAGGTAAGAAAATGCCCCTTCGCAACTAACGAGATACCGCTGACCGTCGGGAACGAGGGCTAAATCCTCTTCTAATTGCTGATCGATCGCCTTTAATTTTTCACTATAAGCGGCGGCGTTGCTGTTGTAAGTTTCGGCGTTGGCGGGGTCGAGATCCACAAATGCTTTACGAATATTTTCGACATAAACTAAGGCATTTTTCGGCGACATCCACGCATGGGGATTGGGCTTGTCGGCGTAGGCTCCTTCGGAAATCGGAATAGGTTCAATGCCTTCGGTGAGCAGCACAGCGGGGACAGCTTCGAGATTGCCGAGAAATTGTTCAAACCACCGCTCCAAACCCATGCCGTTATACAGCAATAAATCTGCGTCTTGGGCTTTAACGAGATCGCTGGGGGTGGGTTCGTAGCCGTGAATTTCTGCGCCAATTTTGGTGACAGACTGAACGATCAATTTATCGCCCGCCACATTTTGGGCTATGTCTGCGAGCACACTAAACGTTGTCAGCACGACTTTGCGTTCATCATTTTCGGTAACTTGCTCTCCACTGACGCTGGGGCGATCGCCGCCTTCATTCACCTCACCAGCATTTTCCCCACAAGCCACCATCCCCAAACTGATTAGGAGGACGGGTAACAACAGGAAATTTTTCAAGCGGAGGATCGAGAGCATTCGAGAATATGAAAGAACATTGTAATTATTGTCTCATTTTCTTCTCATATTTGCCAAAAAACTTGTCGGGCGATCAAGATCTGCCGGAGAAGATATTTGAGTGGTTCTGGATCAATCAGGATGCACGGGGACTATTTTTGAAGTGAGTGTAGGCAATAATTTGATTGATGTCGTCATTCCTTGGTTTATCGGGGGGTTTTACATTTGGTATCGAGGACAGCGATCGCCTTTTTCGTTTTCCGTTCGTATAGAACAAGATCGATATTGAAATTAATTATCTCGCTAAAACGATATCTTTACTTCGGCTTTGATTTCGTATTGGATCGGAAAATATCTTGGCTTTTATGGTCATAGTTAACCACTGCACTTTCGAGAGACTTGCCATCTCCAGCCAAGATATTTTCCTTGCTCACATACTGGCTTGCCCGTTGATTAAAGACTTTCGCCACCTTCTCAAAATCCAACTCCATCATTACTCGCCGGATAGTTGAGTAAGATGGCACACGAGCTTGAGGAATTTGCAATGTTTTGATTAATTCTCGGCGATGCCGTTCAATAAAGCGTCCAATACCTCGATATCCCCATTCACCATTCATCCCTGCCATGATGATTATCAGTAATATCAAAGGCAGTGAGTGTCTTTGTCCTGAGCTTCTCTTGGGTCTTCAATACGACTCAATGCATCTAAGAGACTTTCACTTATTTTTCACTATTGAACTCTGACCTCTCTCTATTCTCTTAGATTTTTCCTAGAATGAAACAGCCCTGTCTCCCAAGAGGGGAACTTTGTTTTTTGGGGAGGTGACGGTAAACAATCTTGGGCGCTGACTAATCCGACGAATCCGGTTCCGCAAAAATCATTTGCAAGCGGTGAGTATGGAGCAACTCAGGGGTTTTGCCGCTAATTTGTTCGAGCATAAACACTACATGGTGCGCCTGTAGCAATGTGCCATCGTTGCGACAACTGCCCTGATAACGAATTTGTACTCGGTTTTCATCAACTATTTTTTCGAGGGAAATAGAAGTTAGGCGATCGCCCAAATTAATTTGCCGAATTTTGCCAGACTTAGATTTTTTCTCAAACAAAATTTCCTCAGCATCCCGCACCTGTTGCAGCCAAGTTTGCCAAGTTTCCTCAGTGGTTGCCTCATCGATTGACACATCGATCAAATATTCCGCCTCGATGATCAAAGCCGTTGCCGCCTTCGATTTAACAGGCACTTCCTCTACTGCCAAAATCGGGATATCTGTGGGGAGTTGTTCCGCCAATCGCGCCCGAAAATCGTCGAGATCGAGGACTTCTTTCAATTCCAAATCAACAATTTCCCCTTCGCTGGTCGCCCCAAGGGTGAGAGCATTGGCGATGGAAATCCGACCGCTGGGATGAAAACCATTGGTGAACGCGACGGGAATCGAGGCACGACGCACGACCCGATCAAAGAGCCGCACCAAATCCAGATGACTCACGAGACGCATATCGCCCTTTTTACCGAAGCGCACCCGGAACCGTTGCAATCGCTGCTGATCACGCTGGAATTGACCGACAAATTCTGGAATTTCAGGCTGCTGATAAACGACGTTGTGACCAAAATCCGTGCCACAAATACCGCAGTGGGAACAACCATCGAAGGCGCAATCAGGAACCGTCGCCGCCTCCAACGCCCGATGTAAATCATCCTTGAGCCACTGTTTATCGATGCCCGTATTAATGTGATCCCACGGCAACGGCGCATCGAGGGGATCTTTATTTTCGAAATTCTCGAAAATATTCCATTCGCCACTTTCAACCTTGCGGTATTTCCACGTGAGATCCGATTCGGCGATCGCCTGCTCCCACGCCCCATAAGCTTTCTCTAGATTTTCCCACCAAGCATCCATGCCCGCGCCCAATTCCCACGCCCGACGCACAACTTTAGAAAGACGGCGATCGCCCCGACCGACAAAATCTTCCATCGCTGAAATTCGGTAGTCAGTGTAATTC
>JBARRZ010000095.1:0-14326 GCA_049644465.1 Limnothrix sp. | reverse complement strand
TGATATCTTTTAATTTCTTTTCGGTTAAGTCAAATTCTTTGTAGAGCTTTTTGCCGAAACGGTCGTCTTTTGTATAGCTCAGAATCAGATGTTCGACGGAAATAAACTCATCGCCAAAGGACTTTTTATAATTTTCAGCGCGATCTAGGAGCGTGTCTAAACTGCGCCCAAGATAAACTGATTCGCTAGGTTTAGATATTTTCGGCTGAGTCGTGACAAAATCTGCCGTGCGATCCTTCAGACGAGGCAGCGAAATTTCGGCCTTCGTAAAAATACTTTTAGCCAGTCCGCCCTGTTCTAGCAAGGCTTGCATCAAATGTTCGCTTTCGATTTGTTGCTGTTGATTGTGCTTGGCAATGTCGGGGGTCTGGGCGATCGCCTGCCATGCCTTTTCAGTAAATTGATTCGGATTGTTCGGTTGCATAGCGCAAAAATACCAAAATTCGATAGCGCCCAACAACCCGTCTAAATCCAGAGCTTTGAGCTTATCTCTATTGTATTTTTAGGCCGCAACACTGGGCAGTGAGGGAATCCGTCACCCACAGGATAGGTTTCCGTCTCGTTGGTAAAAAAGGAGGGCGATCGCCTCACCCTTACTGACCATTTGCCGCAGCCGCAGGTTGACTCGCCTTCTTCTTGTTCGCGAAATAAGCGATCATCACATCCCGCACCATCGGCCCCGCCACAGAACCACCACCACCACCAGAGTGTTCTGCAAACGCGACCACCACAATTTCTGGATTATCATAGGGCGCATAACCCCCAAACCAAGCATGGTTCGGACGAGGAGGCGCTTCCGCCGTCCCACTTTTTCCTGCCGCCATCGGTATTCCCGACGTATTTAAAACCGCACCCGTACCACCATTCACCACCGCCCGGAGACCCTTACTAATCGTCTCAACCGTGCCAGCCGCCATATTTAGAGACTTCCTCGGATGCTCATCCGTCTTAACAAGATGCGGCTCTACCAAATAACCACCATTCGCTGGCACAGCAAACATCCGCGCGATCTGTAACGGTGTCGCCAAAGTTAAACCCTGACCAATAGACATATTAACGGTGTCCCCCACGTGCCATGGGCGACCAAAATTTTTCTGCGTCCAATCCGTATCAGGAATTAAGCCCGGTGTTTCCTCATCCAGCTCAATGCCAGTCAGGGAGCCAAAACCAAAACGCCGCGACCAATCAATCAACGTTTCACCGCCAACACCACGACCAATTTGCCCAAAAAAAGTATTACTACTCCATTGCATCGCTCGCACATATCCCGCCCGCCCGAAACCAGCCTTATTCCATTCATAGAATCGAACCCCTGCCGCAGCGAGATAAGGCGTTGTTTGCAACACCGTCGAAGGCGGATATTTACCAGACTCCATACCTGCCGCCGCCGTCACAACCTTAAACGTCGAAGCGGGCGGAAAACCGCGAATTGCGCGGTTAATAAAGGGATCACCTTGAGCCGTAACCTCAGCCCACTTTTCAGGAGAGATTCTGCCAGCAAAAATATTCGGATCAAAACCCGGAAAACTGGCCATTGCTAAGACTTCGCCATTGCGCGGATCGAGAGCCACGATCGCCCCTTTTTTCTGGCCCAAAACCGCCTGAGCAACCTTTTGTAGGTCTACATCAATTGTCAGGGTGATATCCTCTCCCGCCGTTGCATCTCGCTCACCCAAAACTTGTACGAAACGACCATCACGATCGACTTGTATTTCTTGACCGCCCCATTCTCCCCTCAAGCGTGGTTCCAAAGATGCTTCTAAACCTAATTTGCCGATGTAATCTTGGAGGCGATAACCTTCTTCTTTACGCGCCTCAAATTCTTCTGGTGTGAGTTCTCTGGTATAGCCGAGAAGGTGGGATGCCGCATTTTTTTCGGGATAGTCACGGATCGGCTCAATAATCACCTCGACGCCGTCTAGCTGCTCGTGATACTCCTCAATGGCTGTCACTTGAGCGATAGTGAGATTTCGAGCGATGGGAATTGGTTCTGTGGAATAAACGTTGTGCTCGTCTAAGAAAGTTTCGATACCCTCTGGGGTCATGCCAATCAGTTGAGAAAATAGATCGCGGGTCTTTTCCCAGTTGGGCTTTGTGCGGGCAAGCGGCCAAATATAAGCGGAATGAGCAAGTTTTGTGGTGGCGAGAACTTTACCGTTGCGGTCAAACATGTTGCCACGAACTGGTGGTTTCGGGGCGAGACGTACGCTGTTTTCCCGGGCTGTTTGACGTAGTTCGTCGCCTTCGATCAGCTGCAAAATTGCTAAACGAGTACCGATCCCTCCCAACAGCGCCATGCTGACCATAAACATAATGGCCCAAGGTCGAACGCCTCTACCGACGGTACGGCCGGTTTCTTTGCGTCTAACTTTAGCGAGTGGGGAAAGTAGGGTCATGGGCAGTCAAACAAAAGGATGCTTGCTTGATTTTAGCTTGTGAATTGGTTGCTTTTAGGTGAGGAGAAAGCTGAGACCAACTAAGCCAAGGCTAATCAGGTAAAAAATACCGACGATTTGGGTTTCTGCCCAACCGCTCAATTCGAGATGGTGGTGGATAGGGGCCATTTTAAATAACCTCTTGCCTTTACCGGTTTCATCTTTAGTGGCTTTGTAATAACTGACTTGGGCAATGACGGAAATGGCTTCGAAACAAAAAATGCCGCTAATGATAAATAGTCCCCAAACTTGACCGCTGAGTATGCCGACGGCGGCTAATGCTCCCCCGATCGCCAAGGAGCCTGTATCGCCCATGAAGACTTTAGCTGGGTTGCGATTGTGCACGATAAAGCCGAGACAGCTACCGCTCAAGCAGGCACAGAATAGGGTTAGGGCTGGATGTTCTGGCATGACGAGGGCGCCTAAGCCGAGGAGGGCGATCGCCCCGGTTCCGCCAGCGAGTCCATCGACACCGTCAGTGAGATTTGTGGCATTACTTTCGGCAACCATGGCAAATCCGGCGATCGCCCAAAAGACAAAACCTAAGGGCAAACTAAGTCCGGCAAAAAATTCGATTGTGGTTAATTCAGGACGGGTCAAGGCGAGCCAAATGCAAAAGACAACGGCGACGGCAATCTGCAAAACCAATTTCATTTTGGGTGAAATGCCTTTATTCGATTTGAGGCGCAGCACCTGCCAATCATCCACCCAGCCGATTAAGCCGTAGGCCAAAGTGACGAGAGAAACGGCGATCGCCTCTCCATTAAAACCTGTCGCTAATAAACCGCCGAGAATACCAACGGGCAAAAATATTAACCCCCCCATGGTGGGCGTACCCGCTTTTTTCAAGTGAGCTTGCGGGCCTTCTTCGCGAATAATTTGTCCGGTTTTGAGTTTTTGTAACAAGGGAACGAGCCAAAATCCAAACGCGCCGGCGATCGCCCCAGACAACAAAACAGGCAGCCACAATGGCATCTGTAATCTGTCTTGCGTAGCGCTAACCACCAAAGCCAAACCCACCAGCACAGCCGTTAACAGACCTAATAACTGATAACCAGAAGGCTTAATAAAAGCGTTTGGGGTAGAAAATTTTGCGTCCACCAATGTCTTAAATACTCAACTTAACGACGTCACACATAACCGAAATTATTCAAAAGATATCATCTAAAAGCTCAAATCAGATCGATCAACCACTACTTAAACACCGCAGAATATCCTATTTTTTAGCGAATACTCCATAATTTGTCACTATGGAACGCCTTACTATGTGAGAAATTCTTTTTTTCTGTTTAATCAAATAAATGAAACTTTTAGAACAAAAAATTACGGTCAATAATTTTGAATGGTTCTACCGAACAACAGACAGTGAGGCCATAAATTCAGGCGATCGCCTGCCTATTTTATTTCTCCATGGTTTACCCTCGCAAAGTTTTAGTTGGCGTGAAGTGATGAAAAAACTAGCTGGAGCTAATTACCATTGCATCGCCCCAGACTGGCTAGGCTCAGGCTTTTCTAGCTATCCCAGCACAAGGGAATTTGACTATACAGCCAAAGCATTTCAGGCTGCACTCAAAGATTTTTTGACGGCGATTAATATCGAACATTGCCACATTGTTGTCCAAGGCTATTTGGGGCATATCGGGATTTTATTCGCGTTAAATAATCCAGAACTCTGCGATCGCCTTGTTATTTTAAATAGCCCCATTTTGCCCGGCAGCAAATTGCCTTGGAAAATGAAACAGTGGGGCCTCCCCCTCGCAGGCGATATGTTGACCCAAGACCCGTTGCTCGTTGACCGTACTCTCGAAGGCGGGAGCGGCTTTGTGATTAGTGATGGCGATTTAGATATTTACCGCAAACCATTTCTGACCACTTCTGCTGTTGGTCGTTCTTTGATGGCGATCGTCCGTCGTATGGATTTGCAAAAAACGTTGCCCACTCTGAGTGACAAGCTAAAAGCACGCACCGAACCGACTTTATACCTATGGGGCATGTTGGATGCTTGGCTAGATAACACTGCGCTACAAAATTGGGTCAAGGCGGAAACGAATCATCGGTGGATTGCGCTCGATGAAGCTAAACATTATCCACAGGAGCATTTCCCGGAGGCGATCGCCCCTCATTTGAGTGAATTTTTCGCCAGATAGCACAATTAGCACAATAAAAACCAAATTATCCCTGCCAGAAGGCTAAACATCAGTCATATATATGAGATGATGAACACATTTAAATCAGATTCCTGACAACGTTAAAGAGCTTTAATAAATAATCATGATGTTACGTTTACGGTCAGTCTTATCCTTGCTGTTAGTGGTCGTCACCACTTTCCTTGTCAGTTGCTCTAGCCCCTCTGCGGCGAAGATTCCTGACACTTACAATGCCGATCGCATGGCCCAAATCCAGACTTATTTGACACCAGTAGAAGAAGCCAGGGCTGGTATGGACACCCTCGGTAAACTCGTCAAAGACAACAATTGGATCGATACGCGCACCTATATCCATGGCCCTTTTGGTTTCTTACGCCGCGACCTAACTTATCTTGCTAATACTTTGTTGCCCAGCGATAAAGCAGAGGCGAAAGGACTTGTTGACGAAATTTTTGATCACCTAGTGCATCTTGATGCAGCAGCGAAAGACAATAACGTTGCGATTTCTAATTCTGAGTACAGAAATGCTTTGTCTGATTTTGAAGCGTTCCTCCAGCTCGTTCCTGAAAGTGCTAGCTAGGTAAATTTCTCAAAAAATATCTATTTAAAAGGGCGATCGTCATGTATGGCGATCGCCTTTTTTTATTTTGAACGGTAGAAAATATAACTGTAGTCAAGAATATTAGCGCGGCATATTGAATTGTGGCTGTTTTCAATAGCTTTGCGAGTCACGACATCTACTGGGCGATCGCCCCACTCCTCTAAACATTTTCTACCTAGATTTGTTCGCTGAATTCTTATTGGCATAAGTGGCGATCGCCGCCGATGGTGGATCGTTCTTATTTTTGGCGTAGGATGTGTGAAGACGGCAATGAATCCAGAATCATATCGACCAAACAAATATCCGTCGTAACGCATCATTTTGGATTTATTGCGACGCATATCAATCGATGGGTTTTGCTCAAATAAAAATCAAAAAATGAGTATTAAATTTATCGTTCGCGCCACCCATCCTATTTGTGTTAAACGGCGATCGCCTTCTGATTTTTATTCCGCATCAATTTCCCGTCTTCCATGTGAACAATACGATCAGCGACATCGAGAATGCGGTTATCGTGGGTCACCATCAGAATTGTGCAGCCCTGTTCCTTGGCGAGAGTTTGCATCAGGGTCACCACATCACGGCCAGACTTACTATCGAGAGCGGCAGTCGGTTCATCGGCGAGGACAAGTTTGGGACGACTCACTAATGCTCTGGCGATCGCCTCATTTCAAGCCCACGCTACAATTCAAACTAAGTCACTCTAAAGAGGAGAGATTTAATGGAAATCACACTTTCTGAAGATCTGTTTATTCGTTTAACTCAATTGGCTGAACGGCAACAGCAGTCAGTGGAAAATTTACTGACAGAACGATTATTAACTGTCCTTGATGACGAGTTGGATCAACTACCAACAACAGAGCTTAAAACTCAGCAGAAAATCATTGGAGAAGGATATCAAGTACTTCTAAAGTCTTTAGGTGTAGTAGATACAATTCGCTTTATTCAATATCTCAGTATTGGACAGGGTAACTATACGCTTGAACGAACTCAATGGTTAGAAGAAGTAACCTTAGACGAGATGCTCCAAGATATAGAAAATCTTCCCAAAAACGATAACCAGCAATACGAAGAAATTATCGATTAATAGGATTTATTTTTGGAATAGTAAGCGTAATATTCGCCACCCATCTTTCCACTACATCATCAAGAAGCGATCGCCTTCTGATTTTTATTCCGCATCAACTTCCCGTCTTCCATGTGAACAATACGGTCGGCGACATCGAGAATACGGTTATCGTGGGTCACCATCAGAATCGTGCAGCCTTGTTCCTTGGCGAGAGTTTGCATCAGGGTCACCACATCTCGGCCAGATTTACTATCGAGAGCGGCAGTCGGTTCATCAGCGAGGACAAGTTTGGGGCGGCTCACTAATGCTCTGGCGATCGCCACCCGTTGTTTTTGCCCACCAGAAAGATCGTCGGGATAGTAATTAAGGCGATCGCCTAAACCCACATGCTCCAACATCGCAGCAGCACTTCTATTCATCTCGGCAGCAGAAATATCGCCATGCAATTCCAAACCCATGCGAACATTTTTTAGTGCTGTCAAACTGTGGTGAAGATTATGCGCCTGAAAAATATATCCATACTGTCTTCTTGCTTTTGTCAATTGCCGAGAAGATGCACCAAAAAGCTCGCGATCTAGCACCCGCAAACTACCCGATTGTGCCGAACGTAAACCACCAATTAATGTTAGCAAAGTCGTTTTGCCGGAACCCGATGGCCCCGTCATAATGATGATTTCTCCGGCATTAATATCAAGGCTAATATCAAATAAAACTTGCTTTTTTAGTTGACCCTTGCCAAAGTAATAGTCGAGATTTTTAACAGAAATAGCGATCGCCATAATATTTATCGTGATTTCAAAGAAGATTTAAAACATATCAGCAGGGTCAGCAGATTGTAATTTGCGGGTGGCGATCGCCCCAGAAATGGCACACATCACAACAGTTAAAGTTAAGACGACACTCGCTCTCGTTACGGTCATATAAAGCGGTAAAGCAGTGGCATTTGCAGCAAGGGCATACAGTCCAATCGGTAAAATTGTGCCGGGAATAAAACCGAGTACCGCTAAAATAATTGCCTCTTCAAACACCACGATTAGCAAATAAGAATTGTGATAACCCATCGCTTTAAAAGTTGCGTATTCTTTTAAATGAGCATTCACATCGGTGGATAACACTTGGTAAACAATGACGATGCCGACCACAAACGCCATCGCTGTGCCGAGACCAAAAATCACGCCCACAGGACTCGCCACGCGCCAATAGTTTTCTTCAAAAGTAATGTATTCAGCCATCCTTAAAACCTGCACATCTTCGGGTAAATAATCCCGCAGTGTAGCGGCAACTTGTTCGTGGTCATAGCCCGCCTTCACTTGCAACAAACCAACACTGACGCTACCGGCTTCCCTTCTTTTAAAGATCTGCAAAAAGGTTTGGTCACTGACCATCAAGCTCGCATCTGCGCCAAAGGATGCTCCCATCTCAAAAATTCCGGCAATGGTTAAGGTGCGTCCTTCTGCTTCGGTGGTCACAACTTCTCCGGCATCAACTTTGGCGATCGCCGCCGCATATTCTCCCCTCGCCCTCCGGTCAAACAACACCATATCGGGCAGTTTCAGTTTGTCTAATTGTTCATTCACCAACGGCAAATCAAAGGCAGGTTGATCCGGGTCAAAACCCAAAACTTGCACGGTGGCATTGAGGTGGGTTTGGGGATTTTTCCAAGTGAGATTGCTGATATAAAGGGCATTCGCTTGGGCAACACCGGGCACATCTTGGGCTTGTAAAAGTCTGCGCCGCGAAAAAGTGGAGACGTTTTGCAGATTCAACGCCTTGGGGCTAATCAGAATAATATCGGCATTCATCGAACGGTTAACGCGGGTATTACTGTCGTACAACGAAGCCTGAAAACCGAGCTGCATAAACATCAACACATCGGCAAAAGCAATCCCGGCGATCGCCACCATCAACCGTCCTTTTTCGTGGTTCAGTTGCAACCAACCTAGGGGAGTGCGCCGTTTAATTTGTGCCAGTAATTTGATCATTGGACGATCTCCATTTGCACTTGCAGATTCGTGAATTTTGCCGCTTTGGCGCTGGATTCTGCATCGAGAATCGCATAGACTTCCACCACCCGCGCATCGATATTAACGCTGGGATCCGTATTCACCACCGATTGCCGCAATACCTGCGAGCCGACCCGCTCCACTGTGCCGTATAAATCTCCTTCAATGGCGGTGCTGGATACCAACACTTTTTGACCGGGCTGCACTTTACTAATATCGCTCTGATATACTTCCCCCACCGCTTGCATCGTCTTGGTTTGACCGATTTCAATAATGCCGTCGCTACTCACCACCTCACCGGGGCGCGTGTGAATAAACAAAACTTCCCCAGCGATGGGTGCATAAACTACGGCTTGATCGAGGTTGGCTTGGGCTTGATTTTTGGCGGCGATCGCCCGATCCACATCCGCTTGAGCCACCTGAATATCGACAGGACGCACCTCAGAAATTTGGGCTAAAGTCGCTTGGGCACGGCTGAGATTTTCGGGATTAGTCGCCTGAGTCCGCTGCAAACTAGCTTGGGCTTCCTGTAAAGAACTTTGGGCAGTTTGCAAAATCAAATTTTTACTATCCCGTTGCGATGCCGAAATTGCCCCCGCCTCAAACAACATTTGATAGCGATCCTTTTCCGCTGCGGCATTTTGCACCTCCGCCTCTAACCGTCGCACCGTCGCCGATTGGGTGGCAAGATCCCCCTGATACTGGGCTTCGATGCGGGCAATTTCTGCGGTCTGGGAATCAATCGCCCCCTGTTTTGCCCCAGCTTTCACCACTGCCAACTGCGCCTGAGCCACCTTCACCCGCTCTTTCGCCTCCGCCAAAGCCGCCGCCAATTGATCATAGGAATCTAAAATCGCCACCATTTGACCTCGGTTCAGGCGATCGCCCTCTTTCACCAACAACTGCGCCACCCGATTGCCCTGATTTGAAGTGGGCGCGGACAATTGCACAACTTCCCCCACAGGTTCCAATCGCCCCAAAGCTGTCACCGTCAGAATTTCCACGACTTCGACAACAGTTTCTTCTGGCTCTGGCACAGCGAAAGGCGACAAAAATAACAATCCCCCCACTGTCATCGCACTCCCCACGGCGATCGCCCCAATGGTTAACCAGCGAGTATTGATTTCAAGACCTTTGCCTAGCGTTAAATTTTGCACCATGGGACTTTCCTGCGGATCTAACAGAACTAAACTGTATAGTTCATTTATAGCACTAAACTATTCGGTTTAGTCTAGCCACAAAAAAGAAAGCTTTATGATGAGAGATAGGTTCCGTCAAAACGTAGGCAGCAGTATGTCAAAATCAACTTCCCCCATCGCAGAGAGAAATCTTTCGCCCTCAAAAAATGAAGCGATTTTAAGGGGAGGCATGCAAGAATTTTTGACGAATGGTTTTGCTGCCACAAGTATGGATCGGGTGGCGAAGGCAGCTCAGGTCTCTAAAGCGACGGTATACAGCCACTTTCGGGATAAAGAAAGCCTGTTCGTTGCCATCATCAAGTATTTAGTAGACGAAAGATTTCAGACTATTTTTGAACCGATTGGCACAGACAATTTTGCGACCGAACCGAGAATCATTCTTAAAGAGCTGGCAAATCGGCTCATCGATACCGCGTCACAGCAGCTCGAATTTCAAAATTTTATGCGCGTAATCATCGGCGAATCAGGTCGGTTTCCACAACTCGCCCGTGCTTTTGTGAGCAATGTGGAGGCGACGGGTTTTCGAGTATTAAAGGACTATTTCACGCGTTGTCCCCAGTTTAATTTTGCGGATCCTGAGGCGATCGCCCGCATTTTTATTGGTTCGATTGTGCACTTTTTCATTGTTCAAGAAATGATGCACGGCAAGGATATTGTACCGATGGAACGCGATCGCCTTGTTGATACGCTGATCGAACTTATTTTGCCAAAAGCCACAGCATAAATTTCGAGAATAGGTTTCTGCTGCCGTATTCATCAAGCGAGATTTGTGATGCAATTATCCACAAAAAGAGAGCCAACGATAACAGTTGGCTCTCTTTACTTCGATTAAATTGCAGCTTTTGATGCTTAGTTTTTACTAGTAAAAACTAGGGAGCAAGTGCATTACCACGAAGCAAGCTACCAATGGTTTTTGCTGTAATCTTCATTTGCTTAAGCGGATTCGCTGGCACAACAGTCTTGTAAAGATAGCTATCAAACGTTAGCTCCTGCACATCGATGTCAGAACACATTTCGACGAACGCTTCACGACTAGCATCAGAGCGATAGAACACGCGCTGGAGAATGTCAAGTACGAGGTAAGTGATGCCGTACTGCTTGTCCCAAAGCTTCAGGTAGCGCTTGAGATCAGCTTCTGTGGGTACTGTTTGGCCGTTATTCGAAGCCTCAACAATCACCTCTGCACACATACGCGCAGACTTAGCTGCGAAGTAAATACCTTCACCAGAAGATTTGGTTACAGTACCGGCTGCGTCACCGACGAGGGCTACACGACCAACAACACGGCGAGGACGGGGATGCTCAGGGATGGGGTGTGCTTCAACTTTGATGATTTCGCCACCTTCGAGACGCTTGGCTGCACGCTTACGGATGCCTGCTTGGAGCGATTTGATTTTTGCTTGGTTGATCTTCATGGTTCCAGTACCGACGGCTACGTGGTCGTACTTGGGGAAGACCCATGCGTAAAAGTCGGGGGAAACATCGTCGCCCACATACATTTCAGCAAGCTCTTCGTAATAAGCCATTTTGTCTTGGGGTAGACGGATGCGCTCTTGGAAGGCGATCGCATAGTTGTAGTCACCAGCATCAATCGCTTTCGCAACGCGGGAGTTTGCACCATCTGCACCAATCACGAGATCAACCTTGAGGGTTTTCATTTCACCCTTGATCTCACCGTTGGAGTGATCGGAGTAGTGAAGAACGTAGGGATCTGTATCGTTATTCGGAATGTCGAGTTTGAAAACAGTACCGTTAATGAGTTTCGCGCCTAGCTCGGCTGCACGGTTGCGCAAAAAACTATCCATTACCTCACGGCGACACATACCGATGTATTCGTCATCCTTGAGGGTTTGGCCAATACTGACCTCGACGTTAGAAGGGGAGATCAACTTCATTTTCCGCACGCGACGATCGATGATCTCTGGGGGCAGATCAAATTCATCAACCATGCAAAGGGGAATTGCACCACCGCAAGGCTTGGCATTGTCCAATTTGCGCTCGAAAATGTAAGTTTCGATTCCCGCTTTAGCTAATATTTCAGCGGCGGAAGAACCTGCTGGCCCTCCTCCCACGACAGCGACCCGTAGTACCAAAGCTTTACTCCTCGATCTTAAATGAAGAACTATGTGGGGAATGGTATCACGGACTTCTGGGTTGATGCGGGCGATCGCCGTGGAATCCAAAAATGTTGCAATACTGCTTAATAACTCTGTTAAAAAAGTTAATGTTTTTGAGAGTGGAGAAACTAGGAAAAGTTCAGTGATTTTACGCTCTTACCAAAACAATTTTTAGGCATCTTCCACTGGCTCAACTTTCGGAGAACGGCGTAAAACTTTAAACGTAGCGATCAGGGTACAAAGGACGATCGCCCCTAAGGCAAAGGCATTTAAGCCCGCCATGATCCGTGGCCCCCACAAACGCCGAGTCAGATCTTCTTTGAACTCAGCATGGGAACCAGCAAAGACCAAAATGCCTCGAACTCGATAGGCAACTTCTCCAACATTTGTGCCTGTGACTTGTAAACTTTTGATCGCTTCACCAAGAATCACGACAGGCTGTTCGGGGTTGATGTAGCGAAGTTTGTCATCCCTCGGCCAATTGCGCGTTCTGTAATTGTCGTTATCCATCGCAATGAGGCCGTCATCGAGATCGAAGAGGATTTCGCGGGGCGTCCACAGCCCATTACCGTCAACGTAGGCGAGGTATTCGTTGTTCCGACCACGGATTGGATTAGCGGGACTGGCCACGGCGACAAGCGCGACGGGATTATTTTCAGTTCGTTCTAGTTCGGCGATCGACGAAACGGCGGTGATTTCGGTAACTCTTTGAATCGTACTTTTAGCGCGGAAGCTCATGCCGAGATTAATCGCCAACAGCAAGATCACAAATCCTAAGGCGGGCAACATTTTCCGCGAGAAGGTTTTGAAATTTTTGGCGGTGTGCAATACAAATTTGAAGAGTAAAATGGCGATCGCCACAGAAGCAATCAGGATCAAAATGTTGACAAGCATTAGTTTGACAAGTTTGGCGGTTTAATAAACGGGTTCGTCTTTACAAAATAGCGATAAATTTTGAATATAAACGAAAGCAAAGTTGAAATCATTCTGTATCGTACCCAGCGCGACGAGAAATTAGCAGAAATTTCTCAGTTGATGGCAGCGGTTTTTGATGAGTTTATTGCACCCGGTTACGATCCTCAAGGTATTGAAGTCTTTTCAGAATATATTCAACCTCAAGCAATCGGCGATCGCCTCAAGCGCAACCATTTTCTGCTAGTCGCCATCCTGAATCAAAAAATTATCGGCGTACTAGAGATGCGTAATCACAATCATCTCTCCTTGCTCTTCGTCACTAAATCCCAACAACGGCAAGGCATCGCGAAAAAATTAGTACAACAAGCAACGAATTACTGCCTACGAGAAGAACCCGACCTCACCAAACTCACTGTCCATTCTGACCCAAAAGCCGTACCCGCCTACGCAGCGATGGGGTTCACCGTTACGGGTTCTGAAAGAGTCGAAGACGGGATTCGCTACATTCCCATGACACGCAAAATCCAGTGAAATTACGCCAAAATCACGCCGCTGTTAAAACCCTCGTTTTCTCTAAAACTTGTTGGTAATAACCACGCAACTGCTGCGTTGCCGCTGCCCAACCCCACTTTTCCGCTTCAAGACGGGCATTTACCCGCATCATTTCCCGCTCTTCCTTAACTGCCAATAACCGTTGAGTCGCCTTCACTGCCCCATCAATATCAGCAGGATCAAACATATAACCATTTTCGCCATCGGTGACAATATCGGGAATGCCACCAGAATTTGCAGCCACTACCGGACAACCTGCCGCCATCGCTTCGAGCAAGACTAAGCCCAGCGTTTCAGTGCGAGAGGGGAAGACAAAGGCATCCGCCGACGCAAAAGCCGAGGCCAATTCTAAACCTTGTAAATAGCCGACAAAATTTGTATTTGTGCCCGCAAAATGTTCTTCTAATTCGGCGCGATAGGGGCCATCACCGACGATCGCCAATCGAGATCCGGGGATTGCTTCGAGAACGGGTTTAATCTGATCAATTTGCTTCTCGGCGGAGACACGACCGACATATAAAAATAATGGTGCATCGGGATGACCTTGGGACAGGCGATCGCGCATTTTTTCGGATTTTAGGCTGGGCTGAAACATCTCCGTATCCACGCCCCGTTGCCACAAATCAAGGTTTTTAATGCCGTGGGTTCCCAACTCTTCCACCATCGCGTTGGAGGTACAGAGGTTTAATTCCGCCTGATTGTGAGCGGCTTTGAGAAGTTCCCAGAGTACGCCTTCTAATGCGCCAAGGCCATAATGCTGGAGATATTGCGGCAAATGGGTGTGATAGGAAGCCATGAGGGGAATATTCATTTTCTTCGCGAAAAAAATGCCGCCTAATCCCAAAATTGCGGGGTTCACCACGTGGATTAAATCGGGATCAAAATCTTCGAGGGCTTTCCCCACTGATGGCCCCGGAAATGCCATTTTTAGTTCGGGATACCACGGCAGCGGATTGCCTTTTACGCCATAAACTGTCGCGCCTTTATGTTCCCGCAAACCACCATCGGGGCAAAAAACCATCACCTGATCGCCACTGCGCTGGAGGTGATCCACGGTGTGCCGGAGTCTCGTGACAATGCCGTCTACTTTCGGCAAAAAAGTTTCGGTGAATAAGGCTATACGCATGGCGATCGCTTACAAAAGAAAATGTTTTTTCTGTAGGTTATCAGACGAAGCGACATTTCGACCCATAAAAAATCTTTAACCTAGTAGCTCTGAAACGGTTAGTGTGATCTCTGGAAAGGCATTGGGAGCTATGGTTTCAGTATCTTTAAGAATCAGTTGTTG
>JBARRZ010000094.1:0-6327 GCA_049644465.1 Limnothrix sp. | reverse complement strand
GAAATGAAGAGGCGATCGCCAGCTATGACAAAGCCCTTGAGATTAATCCTAATAATGAGTGGACATGGAAGAGTAAAGGTTTTACTTTGAAAGAATTAGGTAAATATAGTGAAGCCATTATTTGCTTTGACAAAGCTATTCAGATTAAACCTGATTATGATTTGGCATGGTGTCATAGGGGGTATGCTTTTCTAAGATTAGAAAACTTTGAGGATGCTTGGGAGAGTTTTGAAAAAGAACAAGAATTTGATGAAGGTAGTGCTCAGTATGATAAAGCTTGTTTCTTTGCCGTCCAAAATCAGCCGAGACTAACTATTAAACATTTGAAAAAAGCAATTAGCATTGACTCAAAAAAATATTTAGAGAGAGCAAAAACCGACAGTGATTTTGATTCTATTCGTGATAGCTTGCGTTTCCAAACTTTAATCCAAGAAAAGTAACTGTGAAATCATTGTTCAATTTATCTAAATGCCAGAATATAAGTTCACAAACTATTTTGAAAATGATGTTTTATTGAAGCGACCCTATCTAAAAAAAGAATGGTGTGTTTATGTCATTGAAAACTACATTCGCTGTGAAAGACAAGAAAATAATCGTTTTAGATTTTGGGCGAAAATAGAAGAATTCGGCGATCGTTACCTGAGAGTCGTTACCTTAGACGACAAACTCACCATCCATAATGCATTCCCTGACCGGAGTTTTAAGTCATGAAAATCAATTACTATCCCGAAACCGATTCTTTATATATTCATCTTTCCGATCAAGTGAGCGTTGACAGCCAAGAAATTTCAGAAGGCGTGGTAGCTGATTATGATGAATCAGGTAATTTAGTTGGCTTAGATATCGATAATGCCAGCAAAAAAGTGCAACTCGGCGAATTTATCCTCAATCAACTTCCTCTCACACCACTTAAAATGTCTGCATAAAGAGAGGGAAGAAGAGGCGATCGCATTAGAATTGCTCACAAAAGCAATTGAGCTAGATTCTAAATTTCAAGAAACATCAAAAATAGACAGTTACTTTGATTCTATTCGCTTTGCTTGCAAACTGAAATCGGAAAGTCAATCATTTTAGCGAGTTGGATTGTAAGAACAGACGAGAGATTTCCGCGCTTGACCAGTTGTTATCCTGTTGATAAGTAGGAAGTGATGAGATAAACACGTAATAATTCCAGTTTTTTGAGAAGGCGATCGCCCATTAGTTCGTAACCACTCAAGCAAATTATTTCCCAGCATACCCTCCCCGATAAAAGCGCAAAAACCTGTAAACAAATTGTGAATAAACCAACAAGCTTACGGATCTTTAGTCACAATGGGCGTAGGACACAGAGGGTCTCTGGCGATCGCCCTCCAAAATATCGCTGCTTCCATTTCCTACCGCTGCATACAGGCTGCCATCCATGAAACAGAAAGAAAAAACGATGATTCAGGCCCTGATCGACTCCTTTGACTGGGGAGTGATGGTGATTGCCGATTCCCATGGTCAGATTCTGATGAACAAAGCCTTCGTGCAAATTTTTCGGATTCCCGACGAAGTGCAGGACATGATGACCTACGAAAGCCAAATGAGCTATATCGCCGGCCATCTGCGGGATGAGGCGATTTTTCTGTCAGACATGCACGCCGCCGAAAGTCAGCCGATGATCGAAACGCAAGAACTATTACATACGACTGATGGCCAGAGTCTCGAAGTTTCTAGCAAGCCGATCGCCCTCGAACAATTAGTTGTGGGTCGCATTTGGCATTTTCGCACCTTCAGCGATGATGAGTCGAAGGCAGGCACGGCTTTCATGATAAAAAAGCGGCAAGAACTCTTGTCGATGCTCATTTACCAAACGACTCAGAAGCGATCGCCCCAAGAAATTTTGCGTAACGTCGTCCACCAAATCGGCGAAGTATTTGCCATTGACCGAGCCATTATTTACCAGCTAGACAGCAAAAATCCTGAAGGAATGCGCTTTCATTGGTCTACCGAAAAATACGAAACACGCTACCTAGAGTATTACCAGTATTTGCAAAACAATCCTTGGCTCTGGAATTTTTATAGCCAGATGCAATGTATTCATGTGGAAACGCCGCAAGACACTGCCCGAAAAATCAGTATTCTACTCCAACAGCTCCACGTCAAAACCTGTCTGAGTTTTCCGATCATTGTGCAAAATAATTTGTGGGGTGTGCTTTTGCTCCATAGCTGCTCCGCGCAACGGCAATGGTTCGCTGAGGAAATCGAATTTTTAGACCTTTTTAGTACCCAAATGGCGATCGCCATCCATCAGTACGACCTAGACCGAAATCTGACCCAGAGCCAAAACCAGATCAAAGCCAGCAACACCACTGACGAACTCACCCTAATTCCCAACGCCAAAAAGTTCGAGCAAGTCCTTGAAAAAGAATGGCAGCGTATGGCGCGCGAAGATCTGCCGCTCACTGTCTTTATGTGTCAAATTGACTTTTTCGGACTATATCAAGAAACCTACGGTGAAGATCTCGCCAAAAAATGCCTGCAACAAGTGTCGTGGGCGATCGCCCTTGTGTGCCAACGACCCGCCGATCTCGTTGCCCGTTATAGTACCGAAGAATTCGGCGTAATCTTACCCAACACAGATCTTGATGGCTCCTTATTTATCGCTGACCAAGTGCTGTCCAGCATCCAAAAACTCAAAATCAATCACATCCAATCACCCGTCGATCAATACATTTCCATCAGTATCGGGATCAACTCCATGGTTCCGAACCTCGCAGTGCTGCCAACCGATCTTGTCAATTCCGCGCGACTCGCTCTCAAAAAAGCAACAAAATTAGGCGGCAATCGCATCATCTTGGGAGAAATTATGGGTGCTTTAGAAATATAGAAAAGCGAAGAACTAAACAAAGGCCACTGCAATTCACGCTATCCGGCTTTCTTTTCCTGAGATTCAACCAGCTCCTGCAAGTCAGGATGCTCTGTCGTTAAAGACCAATGATACTCATAGGGAATATGCAGTTGGTCACAGCTACGCTCTAATTGTTTTTGCTGAGAAAAAGCCTTCCGTAGCGTCATAATCAGTTGTTGAATCTGGCTTCTCGTCATTTGATTCTGCCCACCTTCTCGTTGGCTTTTTCGTTCTAATAGCCGCAAAATTGTTTCGTAATGGACGTGAGAGGGTAAAGGAATTGGGTTCATCATATTCTTAAAATCTGCGTACTTAATACTTTAATACTTCGGGTTAAACCTTGTCCGTTATTTTGGGTTGTGCTGCACAATTATGGCGCTTTTGGTTGAGGTTGCCATCCACAGAGTCCTAAGGGTAAAAGTTCTGCCAAAGTGTTCACGACGCGCACGATAGCGAGGATGATTAAAATATCACCTTCAGAAGCTCCGGTCTGGCCAATCGTTTCGAGCAAAATAAACATCACAGTCTCAAAGACGCCAAGGCCACCCGGTGCGCCCGGCACAATAAAACCGGCCAGCCACGCGCCGCTATAGACGCCGATTAATTTTGGGGCTTGGCTAATGTCTAGGGGGGCGATCGCCTGCCAAATCAGCAAAAAACTGAGGCCGCGTAACAACACAAATAAGATTTCGCCGCAGAGCGGTTGCCATGGATAAATAGTTAACTTAACAGGCTCATGATCTTTCGTTTTCCCCTTAGATACTTTTTGGATTACAGGATTAAAAAAGCGTGGCTGAAGTCCAACTAAAATTGTAATTAATACCGCTGGAATTAATAACTTCAAAAGTGGCGAAGTCGAAATTTCATTAATATTAGCGCCAACACCGAGAATAAAAATAATGCTTGCTGCTGCAGCCAAAAGTAACGGTTCTAACAAAACAGAAAGGCTCGCAACTCCCCACGAACTCCCCGACTCCACAACTTTTGTCATGCGGCCATAAAAGTGCCAAATGTTTCCGGGTAAATATTTCGCTAAATTTGTTTTCAAATAAACTTGAATTGCTCTAAAAAAAGAGATTCTGACCGCAAATATTCTAAGAATGCTGGCCCAAATGGCGGCAGCCCAAACATGAGAAGTAGAGGTCACGAGAAGCGATAAACCGATCAAACTCCAGCTCCGTTGATCGAGCCGAACTTGTGAAACTTCTTGCCAATGACGACGCAGCGTTGCCAACAAAAAAAAGAGCGTCAGGCCAACGATGAACCAACGCAAATAAGGCTTGATCATTTTTAGAAGAGTCTGTTTGTTTTCCAAAATTCTGGCGGCTAGGAGGTGACAGATTCTACGCTACGACCGTTGTAGAGACTCATGGCTTTCTCAACGCCTTCTTTAAGACTCATAGACAAGGCTTCCTCGGAGAGGCTGAGGACTTCTTTCAACACTGGCTTTTCTTCTGGGGCAAATTTACCGAGTACGTGGGAAATAGTTTGGCGATCGCCGCTCTGAGATCTAGCCTTACCAATCCCGATCCGTAACCGAGGAAAATCCTGCGTACCCAGATGAGCAATGATCGATTTGATGCCATTGTGACCGCCCGCAGAACCCGTTAAACGCAACCGCAAACGCCCTAACGGTAAATCCATATCGTCGTAGACAACCAAGACCGATTCAGCCGGAATTTTGTACCAATCGATGACTGCCCGCAGCGATTGCCCAGAACGATTCATGTAAGTTGTTGGCTTGAGTAGCCCCAACTTTTTACCGTCCCGACGCACCTCCGCCCAATACCCATGAAACTTTTTATGCTCTTGCAGCGACGTTCCCCAGTCATCGGCAATACGATCCACAAACTCAAAGCCAATATTATGGCGAGTGCGATCATATTTTGACTCAGGGTTACCTAAGCCGACGATTAGCTGGGGAACGATTAACGAATTGCTTTGACCCATGGACTAGTAAGACTGTGATTGCTCAAATAGCGTCTCTAAGTATACTCTGGCGCAGGCGCGATAGTTGTCAGCTTCCTTGGGGGTCTTGCCTTCGCCTGTTTGCAACAGAAATTGCGATAGAGCGGCCGCAAAAACACGGTCTTGATCCCAAGTCGGATGAGTCTCTAGATAAGCCTGCAAAGACTCGTGTAGTGCCTCAGGGATTTCTGCCAAAATGCTCACGGTAGTATTCATCATTATTGCCTTCTGTGTTGCCAGCGCTACTGGGTGGAGGGAGCGGGAAAGATAGCGACGAATTTCAAGAAAAATCCGTCTATTTAGCTCGAAACGTTTGTTTGAATCATCGAACGTTCAAAGTTGTCAAAAACGAAATCGGTAGAGCGAGTTTTTTTCTTCTCTGCCGCCCATTGTTGTCTAAGGGGGGGTGGGTTTGTCAATATTGCGAAATGTTGCAAAAGGGCGATCGCCTCGGCCTCTTCAACAAGAAAATAGGGGTTTCAGCGCTTTTTTCTTCATATTACTTAATTGTGTCAAGCCTATTTCTTGCAGATTAGTGAAAAATAAATAAATTCCCCAAGCGAGACTAAAGAGCTGATAATCTCGTCTGAACCTGTGGAAAAACTGGGGGAAATTGTGGAGAAAGATCAGTCGTTTGGGGAAACTGTGGGGAATGATTGGGAGAATTTGTGCGAGAAAAATAAGAATTGCAAATTTATTAAAATCAGTGAATTTATCGAGAATTTTTGTTTAAATTAAGAGCACCTTTCCCACTCTTAGGCTACCGATGCAGCAGCTCCAAACTCCACAAGAGCCGACCCCCAGCACCAGCAATCTTGATGTCCGTATTTGTGGCATCAATAAAAACCATTGGTATGTTGCCGCTCGTAGCTCAGAGGTTACGGATAGCCCCTTTGGCTTTACGCTCTGGCATGAAGAATTTGTCGTGTTTCGCGATACAACGGGTCAGGTTCATGTTTTAGAAAATCGTTGTCCCCACCGCCAAGTGAAACTGAGTTCGGGTCAAGTAGTCGGCGATCGCCTTGAATGTTCCTACCATGGCTGGCAGTTTGATGCCGCTGGCACCTGTGCCCATGTCCCATATCTCGCAGCAAATCAACGTCGCCCCAGCTGCAAAATTCGTTCTTTACCAGTACGAGAACAAGACGGCTTTATTTGGGTTTTCCCCGGCGATCCAGACATTTTAGAAAGCCAAAACATTCAACCTTTAGCTATCCCAGAATGGGATCACCTCAACTACATTGTCACCGTTTCAGTAATTGATTGCGAAGGACATTATTCTTATTTAATTGAGAATTTAATGGATATGTATCATGGTCACCTTCACGATGATTATCAAGCTTGGGCCTCCGCAAAATTAGAAAATATCGAGTCAACCAAACAACGAGTTGATGCCCTTTACGAAGCACAGAGTTATTACAAAATTGACAAAATCTGGTCTATTTCTCAGCTCTTTTTCCCGGCGTTGCGGCGACTCCATCCAGAAC
>JBARRZ010000093.1:0-9302 GCA_049644465.1 Limnothrix sp. | reverse complement strand
CTTCTAGGGCGCTATCTCGGTGGGCATAATCGGCCATTAATTCGAGCATTGCGTTGGTAACAGGTTCGACTGCCATCCCCGCTGTTTCGGCTAGTTCTTCTAGGGTTAGCGGTTGGGCTTTGATGTAGAGTATTGCTTCGAGTTGGGTTGTAAGCTTCAAGGGCTAGGGGGTCTTGGGGACGTAGCGATGGGGTGCTGTCCAATTTAGTCAGAGAATTTCAACACCGTCAAGCTTTTTTGGGGTCTGACGACTAAAGCTTTACTTGTTTTAAATTTTTAGGGTGCGTGGGAGTTGGAGCATAAAGTTAGAACCTTCGTCTGGTTGGCTTTCTACGCTGATCGTGCCTTGCATTCGGTGCACTAGGGCTTGGGCGATCGCCAGACCTAAACCCGTGCCAGAAGTTGTGAGGTGAATGTCCTGCTGTACTTGCCAAAATTCACTAAAAATATGTTTGAGATGTTCTGGGGCAATGCCAATGCCTGTATCTTTGACCTCGATATTAATGTGGTTACCCTGACCGTCAAGCTGAATTTCCACCGCGCCTTGTTGGGTAAAGGCGAGAGCATTCGCAACTAAATTGACGAGCACTTGGCGTAAACGTTTTTGATCGTGGGTAATTTGCTTATCTTCGAGATTGATGAATAGGTGCAATTCCAGCTGTTTTTCATCCGCGAGTGATTGCAATTCGTCCACGATACTGACTAGTAATTCTTGAATATTAAAAGTACTAGGCATTAATTGCAGTTCCGTTAACTTCATCTGTGAGAAGTCGAGAATGTCGTTAATCAACGCCATCAAACTACGGCCATTATTCAGAATGCGTTTTAAAATTTGCTGCTCTCGTTCGCCAAGGTTTGATTGGCGCTGATGGAGCAACACTTGAGAAAAGCCGAGAATAGCATTCATCGGTGTGCGTAATTCGTGGGAAATGGTGGCTAAAAATAAATCTTTAACGCGTGAAGCTTCGATGAGTTCTTGGTTCTGCTGTTCTAGGGTTTTGATCAAACGGGCGTTGTCGATGGCGATCGCCGCCTCTTCACCCACAGCGGTCAGAAATTCGCAATCTTCGAGACTAAATAAATGGGACGTTTCCCAGTTGCCGATCACAAGCACGCCGAGACGACCTGATGCTACTGATTCAATTGCCACTGCAGCCATCGAGCAGGGCATCAGAGTGTTGGGCGCAAAATTGCGGAGGCGAGGTGTACCTTCTTCGTAAACTTGCCGCAACCAACTTTTTTCTTCGCAGAGTAGTCGCTCTAGGGCGATCGCCTCTTTATTAACCCCGTCAACAGCAACCAGAAAATCATGCTCTTGTTTCGGATCAAAAAGGGCGATCGCACAGACCTGAGCGGACGGCACAGTTTCACAAATTTGCCGCACCAAGCATTCCAACAATTCGGGAATATTAGTCAAACGGCGATTAATTAACGCATTAAGATGCTGGAGCGTTTCTAGCCGTTGTCGTTGTTCCGTTAGACTGGCGATCGCCCCTTGCAAATCACTATAAGCAGCCTGCCCCTCATTATAAAGACGCTCATTTTCAATCGACCAAGTCGCCCGGTAAGCCAGCTCTTGAATCAACGATAAATCCGCCGGATCACAATGGCGACCAGACTCACCCCAAGCAAAGAAAATAGAACCCATCGACCGCGAACCAACCCGCAGAGGAATCCAAACATAAGACTGGAGCTGTAGCCGTTCCACCAGAGACGGAGACCAATCATATTGCTTGATTGTGGCCTTCAGTTCCTCTGCCGACAGCCGATGAGCAAACTGCAAAATCTTTGGCGTAGAATCCATCGCAATCAATTGGCCAAACTCTTCAACCAATGATTCTTTCGTGCGATCCATGTGATTCGTAACGATTACAGGTCTGCCATTTTGCTTAACATTCAATTCCAACACACACCAATCAGCAATACGAGGCACTGCAAGCCAAGCGAGATTCTCAAGAGTGGTTTTCGAATCCAGCGAAGCATTTAACAGACTACTAGCCTGCGAAAGAAAACGATTACGCCGCTCAGTCCGTTTACGTTCCGTGATATCTGTGATCAGACCCACCATGCACGGAGATTCTTGAGAAGCCGATTTTTGTACCTGACCGCGAACCCAAAAGTCACGAAATTGTCCAGACTCATGGCGCACACGAGTTTCCACAGAAAAGACTTCTTGCTCACACAAATGCCGTTCTAAAGATGTTTTGAGCGTGGGGTAGTCGTGGGGATGAATGCGGTCTTTAAGCTGATTGATACTGATGGGGAGTTGGTCTGGTTTTAAGCCTAATAATTGTCTGAGTTGGTGGTCGCCTTGAATTTCTGTTTGGGAAATAAGCCAAGTCCACATCCCATCTTTCGAGTCGTCTAAGGTGAAACGATACTGCTCACTAACTTGATCTAGTTTTTCGCCCAGTTCTCGATTCTGCCATTGAGCACGTTGCAACCGAATCGCTTGATGAAAACTCCGGCGCAGTTTCGCGGGGCTAAGCTGGGACTGTTCTAAATAATCGACGATGCCCAGATCAAATAAGGCATCAATGGTGGCAGATTCTTCGTCTTCAACGAGGGCAATAATTGGTAAATGCCAATCGTATTGCTGGCAATAGCTCAAAAAATCTCGAACAAGGTCGGCTTCGATCAGTATGCAATCAATTTTTGTGTTGCCTCGTAGAAAGGCGTTCACTCTTGCTACACTTTCGACTCCATGGCACTGTAAATCTGAATCAATTTTGGTTAGTAGCTGTTTAATTTCTGACTGTACTTCTGTGTGCGTGGCGACACAGAGAATCTGCCGAATAACCATGGGGTTTGCATCGACGCGATTGATCGGCAATAAATGATTAGAATCCATATCGAGAATGGTTAGTCATTGGACTTTGAATCGGAATCGGCGGGTGCTACAGATGCAAGCTTAAATAATTGTTCGGCGACATCTGCTGGCACTGGCATCACAGAAAGGCGATTGCCGCGCCGCACTACTGCAAATTCGTCAGGGCTAAACTGTGCTTTTAGTTGGGCGAGGGTAACGATGTCAGTAAATGTTTTTTCGTAACCTATTTTTACTGTCTGCCACCTCGGTTTGTTTGGTGTTGATTTGGGGTCAAAGTATTTGTGATCTGAGTCAAATTGAGTGGGATCAACAATATTTGCCTGTGTGACAACTGCGAGACCCACAATGCCGGGAGGCTTCGTGTTGGAATGGTAGTAAAAAAGGCGATCGCCGACCTGCATCTCGCGTAAGAAATTACGAGCTTGGTAGTTTCGCACACCATCCCAAATAGCCTGATCATCAGTCTTCAGGTCTGCCAGACTGTAATCGTGGGGTTCTGATTTTATGAGCCAGTATTTCATCGATACCACTATCAGACAACGTTTTCCTGAATACTAACTACTTTTTAAAGTTAACCTGAAAGACTGCCAGAACTCATCTGTCTTTACAGCGATTGTTTGCTTAAATATGTCTACATTTAGGACTATAAGCAGAAAGAATAAAAGAAGTTAATGAAGATATAGTCAAATCAGCCATGCATATTACAACAAAAAACAGTAATCCTACTAAATCAAAGACTTTCTTAAGGATTAATATATTTGATATTAGCTAATCACAGATCACAGCATTAAGATACAAAAAAAGAGTCACATGTAAACACTGCAACTACTAGCTTTGAGTGCTTAAAGTCCCACAGGAAAAACTGGGCAAAATTTGGTCTCACTCTTATTTTGCCGAAGAGAATGTGAAATGTTTCTAAAGAAAATGATTGGGCTTTCTAGATCATTTCAAAAGTATTCAACAAAAGTCCTAAACATTTCTCACTTTGATTACTGTGTGTGAGTTTGATGTTCATTTTAATGACGAAAACGGAACTGTTTGAGAGATGAAATTTATTTTTCAAGCTAATGTAAGAGTCAAACTTTCTCACTGCTCATCATGACAAAATCAATATCTATCAGTAAAGAGAAATTGAGTTATTTTGTACTGTTAAAAGGCTAGTTTATTTATCACATTACTTGTTCTTATACTTGACTGTGGGAAAGCTAAAGATAAAAAAACTTCTTTGGCAAATACAAGTTTCTGACTGGTTAGGTAATTCTCTTGTAGTATTTTTTGCAATAACTACAAGTCTGCTTTTAAAGGGAAAGACACTTATAAACAAAACTAAAAAAAGCTTGATATACAGTCAAAGATATAATTGAATTTAAAAAGGTCGATTTACTTTTCTTAATAGAGACTGAAGCAGTAAAACGACAGTATAAATTAGAAGAAATATTCAAACTGAGCCGTATTTCTGTCTAAAGCCCTAGCATTTTCTTGTTGATCTCTAGCTTTAGAAATCTGCGTCTAGAAAGGATTTTTGATAGGAAAGCCTGATGTGACTTGGGCTGAGAATCATTACGGTGTACTGTGTAAAAACTTGTCATCGTTAGCTAACATCTCCGTTTTGAAGACAATTGTTTGTAATTTGTACATATGAAAAGCCAAGCCGAACTGTCTGCGCTACTGTTTGAACTCGATAGTCGGGGGTATAAGGCTTATAAGCAGATCAAAGGTGAGTATGATTTCGAGGAATTCACGCTCATTATTGATTATGTGCAAGGGGATCCTTTTGCTGCACCGACGCAATGTAGTGTGATTATTTCGCAGGCGATCGCCAAATTTCCGGAAGAACTTTACAGCACTCTGAGTCGTGAAATTGCCTTGCGAGATTATTTGTCCCGACAATTTGCACAGGTCGCCAAAGAATTTAGTGGTTTTCGGGGTACAGGTAAAAGTGGTTTGATTCAGGGCATTGAACCTGTCCAAGAAGTATTAGAACGAACCTCTATTTTCCTTGATGAACAAGATATTGAAGTGCGATTTTGGGTTGGATTACCTGCAAAAGGACGGTCTATTTTAGGACGACAAGCAGAAGAAATGCTCTGCTATGATCTCCCGCAAATTATTAAACAATCCCTGCTTTATCCGAGTCTCAATAGTGATGTAATTAAGCAACATATTGAAACAGTCGAGGATGCTGAATGGATTCGCGGTGAGTTAGATAAGCGGGGTTTGGTTGCTTTTATTGCGAATGGTGCAATTTTGCCGCGTCGGAGTGGTGTCGATGCGCGTCCCCTCACTGATAATGTTGTGCCCTTTCAAGCGCCTGAAGGTTTAGAGGTGAGTTTTGATTGTCCAAATCACGGCAAAATTACGGGAATGGGTCTTTCGAAAGGGATCACTTTAATTGTCGGCGGTGGTTATCATGGCAAATCAACACTGCTCAAAGCGGTTGAGCTTGGGGTCTACAATCATGTGCCGGGCGATGGTCGGGAATGGGTAATTACCGATGCGAATGCGGTTAAGGTACGTTCGGAAGATGGTCGCAGTATCGCAAGTGTCAATATTTCGCCGTTTATCAATCATCTGCCTCAGGGACAGTCAACGGAACGATTTTGTAGTAATAACGCCAGCGGTAGCACTTCTCAAGCGACCAATATTATCGAAGCTTTGGAGGTCGGGGCAACGGCTTTATTGTTGGATGAGGATACGTCGGCGACCAATTTTATGATCCGCGATCGCCGGATGCAGCAGCTCATTCATAAAGAGAAAGAACCGATTACGCCATTCGTCGATAAAGTGCGCCAACTGTATAAAGATCATGGTGTTTCAACGATCTTGGTGATGGGCGGCAGTGGTGATTATTTTGATGTGGCAAGCACGGTCATTGCGATGGAAAATTTTCAGCCCCATGACGTCACAGAAGCGGCTCAGAAGATTGCGAAAAAACATAAAAATGAACGGCTATTAGAAGGTGGTGAGCTGTTTGGGAGCATCACTCCGCGTGTTCCGGATCATGACAGTATTGATGCTAGTCGGGGTAAACGCGCTGTCACGATTAAAGTACGCGATACAGATGCGCTGGGTTTTGGCACGGAAGATATTGATTTGGGCGGCGTGGAACAACTTGTTGAAACGGCTCAGATTCGGGCGATCGCCCTCGGTATTTTGTACGGCAAAGAAAAATATAGCGACCAAAATTTATCGATCCAAGACTTACTGAATCTGATTATGGCCGACATCGAAGCCGATGGATTAGACATTTTAAGTGAATATCCCCAAGCCGATCTCGCTTATTTCCGCCGTTTCGAATTGGTCGCAGCTTTAAATCGATTACGCACTTTGAAAATTCATTAGAGCAATTTAAAAACTTAGCTTGCTTAACCAATAATAAATACTAATTTTTCTGTCAAAACCCTAATAAATTCGCAGCTAAATGCCAAGATAAAAGAGGGGAAATAAAGTCTTGGCTGCAATAAATCGAATTGTCCCTGCCGTTTCGCTTTGTGACCTCCGCAAACCAATTTGGCTCGAAGCTTATGATTACGAAAGTATTAGTGGCTTTAAATTATTTGGCGGATACGTCCGAGATTTTTGAACAAGCTTTGGCGATCGCCGCGCAGTTCCAAGCACAGCTGTATATTTTTCATTGTCTAGAACCTGAACCGACAGCTGTCCCACAAATGAGTGCTCTCGCTGCCTACAGCGGTATGCTCAACACTGAGGCGATCGCCATTGAAGAAGAACTATTACACAAAAAAATGTCACACATATCAGTGTGGCTGCAAGAACAAGCGACCCAAGCAGAGAACAAAGGTATCACTGTAAAAGCAGATTACAAAGTTGGTGATTCCCGCGCCGAAATCTGTACCGCTGCAAAAGAATGGCAAGCCGATCTTGTCGTCGTTGGCCGCCGTGGCTTACAAGGTATTAGTGAAATGCTCATCGGCAGTGTTAGTAATTATGTCGTTCACCATGCTCCTTGCTCAGTGTTGGTCGTGCAATCTTGAGCAAACAATTTTCTTTTTAACTAAACGATTTCTTGATGAAAAGAAACTATCAACTGCTCATAAAAATTAAGCATTAACTGGGATAGCAACATTACTGCCGAGCGGTAAAAAGATTGTGAAAACATCTTCTCCAGAAGGACGATGACGAATACGTAATTTGCCACCGAGAGCGTGAAACAAGTTTTTCGTCACTGTGGGATTGAGGCTCAAACTACCCGTTTCTGGTTGGAAGGTCAGTAATTGCCCGATCGCCTTTTCGAGACATTCTTGAGCAATGCCGTTTGATTGTACTTCTAGTTTTAATTGGTCACCTGCGGTAGTCACTTGTAACTGCACTTCAGAACCCGATGGCAAGCGGCGAGTAAAGGTTTCAATGAGACCAGATAAGACTTGATCGAGCATCGCTGGATCACTTACGACTTGCGGTAATTTTTTCGGTAACACGACTTCTAGTGCGACATTGCGCCGTTTAGCCTGTTTTTGCCAGCGGGGTGTTCCTTCATGAAAAAGCTGTTCTAAAGAAGTCGGGATGAGTTGTACCGATCGTTGCTGCGACGGAGTTTCCATTTCTGCGGCGCGAAAAATTAGCTCCATCCGGCGGATTTGCTCATTACATTCCTGTTCAATAGTTTCGATGCGTTTAACGATGTCGGTCGTGAGCTGTTTTTTCTTTTTCAGTAACAGCTTCGTCATTGTACGAATCGTTGTGAGCGGTGTCCGAATCTCGTGGGTTAGGGCTTGGAGTAGTTCGAGTTCTGGCTGAATGTTGACTGAGGGAATGTCGGCGGCTGGTTTATTGCTGTGAGCGTTGTGGGCTGGGGTGATGGTTGCTTCTGGGAGCGATCGCAAAATCAGGCGACTGAAATGAGCGACGAGGCGGTAATCTGGCGCAACGGGTTTAAATTGCTGCCAAAATTTTTGTAGCGTTTGGAACTGGAAAGGCTGGGTGAGCGCCATGCGCCATTGCAACATTTGCCACAGATTGTTGAGTACTTCTGGATCGAAGGAGAACTGAAAGCCCAATTCTTCATCTAGAACCATCGCAAAGCTAAATTCTGGCGTGAGAATTAAACAAAATTGCTCTTTTTGGAGCGGATCATTGGGCATTAATGGAAATTCAAAGACTTTTTGATCGGCGTGTTTTTTACTATTTCCTGCTGCGCCAACTAATTGAAAATGACAGAGGGCAACATCTTGAATGCTTTTGGGTGTGAATACGGCGTTTTGGTAGCGTTCGATAATCTGGCGATCGCCACAAATTGGACTGGGACTAGACAAAATCAAACCGGCTGGTGTCCGAGAAGAATAAGCAAGTTGATTTTCTAAAATATTTTCTAGAGCGGCGATCGCCCCACGCCACTGACCTTGCGCCTGCTGCGTAGACATCGGTTCTGCCGATTCATAAAAGCCCGAAACGTCCTGTAATACGGAACTGACTGTCCGCCAGACTTGTAGTTGGTCTAATTCAAATTCCATGATGTCAGCTCCTCCTCTGCCCTATATACAAACGATGTTAAGGGCATTTCGCGAAAAAAAGAACCTGTAAAACCACACTCTTTTAGGTTCGGTTCCGCTGCAACATTGCTGTTTTTACGGAAAAATTGACACCATATTTTTAAGCATTATTTCGAAAAAGATCAAGAAAACCAATCACGATCAGCCAAAAAGGCAATAATTGCCATACCGTAGTAGAAAATACTGACGTTTATCTTTGAATATCCCATCAGAAAACCATGAATTTTTACAGTGTTTATCGCTGGTTTCTGCTTGCCATAACTCTTTTCAATGTCGCGAATGTAGTTCTTTTTGTCCTAGAATACAAACGCTATTACGACAAATTACCCACAGTACTGAGAAAATATTTACAAGAACAAACAGTACGCATTCTCGGCAAAAAAATTGCTCAAAACTATAAAGAGCTTTGGATTAATCTTGGGTTACTTTGTTTGCTCATGACGCTAAATGTTGTTGCCTTTATTGTCTAACTTAATATCCATCGTCAGCAACACAAATACCTTTGCACTGAATGCCATTACTTGCCGTTCGTTTGCAATGCGGACAAAGAACTTTTTCTTCGCTCTTCTCTTGCTCACCAGAATTTTGGCTATTCGTTTCTTTCGCCGTGGAATCTGTTGAAGTCATACCTTAAGTACTTGTGTGAAATTTTGCTACTTTAATTGTAGGCAAAAAATAAAGCTCATGACAATACTCACTTAGAAACACAATTTAATTTGGGCGATCGCCTTGTCTCTAGTGAATATTGCCCTTCTTAACAAAAAGCTATTTTAGTGAAATTATTCAGTCAATAAGTATTCCAAAATAGATAACATTAATGTAAATAGAAACTGATTCTTTAAAAGTTGAAATGCGTATTCGTAATGAGAGCAAATACTGATGACAACATTGAAACTGGTAGTGTTAGAAATTTACCGCGCTTTAAACAATGTCTATAGTGGCTGGAGTCTTTGGAATCTTCT
>JBARRZ010000092.1:0-11446 GCA_049644465.1 Limnothrix sp. | reverse complement strand
GTTTCGGGTAATTCTGCGGGGGGCGACGGCGGCGGAATTCGCAGCAGCAATGGTGTGAGCCTGACCAATTCGACAGTTTCGGGTAATTCTGCGGGGGGCAACGGTGGCGGGATCTATAGCGTTAATGCTGTCAGCCTAACCAACTCGACAGTTTCGAGTAATTCTGCGAATGGCAGCGGCGGCGGAATCAGTGGCTTCCGGGGTGATGTGGATCTAAACAACTCCACCATTGCCTTCAACACAGCCGGAAATATCGGTGGCGGAGTGTCCCTCAGAGCCTTGTTTAGAACCACCACCAACACTTTCACTAATAGCATTGTCGCCAACAATACGGCTCCAACCGGCTCAGAGGTCGGCATTATTAGGAACCCCCAGAGCTTTAACATCAGCAATAGCCTCATCCTCAGCACTGCCGGAATGAACAACGGCAGCACCGGAGTTCCCACCAATGGCGTTAACGGTAATATCGTTGGCATTGACCCCCGACTAGCTCCCCTCGCCAACAATGGTGGCCCTACCCAAACCCATGCCCTCCTAGCTGGTAGCCCTGCCATTGACGCAGGTGGAGTCACTGCTCTCACCACTGATCAACGGGGTTTTGCTCGTCTGTTTGGCGCGGGGGTCGATATGGGTGCGTTTGAATTCGGAACAGTTGATCCTAATCCGATGATTTCCCCGACAACCCCAACCACTCCAGCAACTCCAGCAACTCCAGCAACTCCAGCAACTCCAGCAACCCCGACTACAACTACAACTCCAACAACCGCAGCAACACAAGCTTTAGCAGCTTCAGGGTTTGACTTCACCCTGATTAGGCAGATCTGGACAGATCCCATCGAAGAGACTGAAGCCCTAACTGATGGGTTAGAGGTGGAGCGAGCCTGTATCTCGATTCCAGAGTTAGAACTTGCACCCGATGACGACGGAGACATCGCTGCATTGGCAAAAGCCCAAGCCGCACTCGGTGGCAATTGCGTCCCTGTTGTTGCCGAGTAAAAAACCGTGGGGAGCCGATTTCCCCATCCTTGAATTTTTTTGTGACGAGTGAACTTAACCCAATTATTAATAATGAAAATTTCTGCATCCGCCCTGACCAGTAGTTTAATGATTTTGGCGACTATGGCTCCCCATGCCTTAGCTCAGCAACAACCCAACCTAAGTGGCGATCGCCTGAATCAACCCAGCGACGAACTCCCCGAACCCCTAGACGATGAAGACATTTTTATCACCCCAACACCTTCCAATACAGATATCCCCGCCGATACCACTCCCCTCACGGTGAACCAAATCAGCGTCGAAGGGAGCACCATATTTGATGACGCAGACTTCGCCCCTATCCTCGACAACGTAACTGGCGATATCACCCTCGGAGCACTCAATGCCGCCGTTGCCCAGATCACCCAACTCTACCTAGATGCCGGCTATCTCACCTCCCGCGCCGTGCTCCCCTCCCAACCCTTGGGCAATGGCAATATCACCATCCAAATAATCGAAGGCTCCCTTGCAGACATTGAGATCAATGGTTTGCGCCACCTGCGTCCCGGATATGTACAGAGCCGCCTCAACCTCGGCATTGATACCCTCTTCAATGTCAACGATGTTGAAGACGAATTACGACTGCTCAATAATGACCCCAACTTCGATAGCCTCGCAGTGGACTTGCAAAGTGGCGATGACCTCGGCACAAGCCGTTTGGTGCTGGATGTAGACGAAACGAAACCCTTTTTCGGCAGAGTATTTATTGATAACTACTCCCCAGCATCCGTGGGGTCAGAACGCATCGGCACAACCTTGGCCTATCGCAACCTAGCCGGGATGGGGGATATTCTCCAACTGGGCTATACCCACACCTTTACCAATGGCTCGAATATCTGGGATTTGGGCTATAGTTTGCCCCTAAATCCGATGAATGGGACGTTAGGTTTACGCGTAGTATTGGACTCCAATAAAATCACCCAATCGCCCTTTGATGCCTTGGGCATTGAAGGAGAATCAACTCTCTATGATGTCAGTTTTCGGCAGCCGTTAGTCCGTAATCCCCGCGAAGAATTTGCCCTGTCCTTGGGATATAGCTACAAAGATGGACAGACATTTTTGTTTAATAACGTGGGTACTCCCTTCAGTGTGGGGGCGGAAGCCGATGGCACAACACGCACCTCAGTGATCCGCTTTGGGCAGGACTATACGCGCCGGGATGCACGGGGGGCTTGGAGTGGGCGATCGCAATTCAATATTGGTACTGGACTCTTCGGCACGACGATTAATAACGCCCCGACTCCCGACTCGCTGTTTTTCAGTTGGCTGGGTCAAGCGGTACGGGTACAGCAATTGAGTCCTAAAAACCTGCTCATTGTCCAGGCTGATGTGCAACTTAGCCCAGATAATCTTTTGGGTTCGGAAAGTTTCAGCATCGGCGGGGCACAAACGCTGCGGGGCTATCGCCAAGGGGCTAGAAGCTCAGATAATGGCTGGCGTTTCTCCATCGAAGACCGAATTACGTTGATGGAAAATACGGAGCGGGGGAGTCTGCTTCAGATCGCGCCATTCTTTGATATGGGGACAGTTTGGAATAATCCGAGTAATCCGAGACAGATTGCCAATGAGCATTTTCTTGCGGGGTTGGGCACGGGGTTGATCTGGATTCCCAAGGAAGATTTGACGGTGCGCCTTGATTTTGCGCTGCCTTTGGTAAATGTGGGCGATCGCCAAGATAACATTCAAGATGATGGCCTTTATTTCAATATGTCCTATGCCTTCTGAGTTCTACCCTTGACCTAATCAATGCCGTTGAATTCTGTCAGATTTCTGAAAACTCAATCACAGTGGCGTAATAGAGAGTTCAATAATTTAAGGGGCAATGTAGCAACTCTCCGTCCAGCAAAGTACATTTGTACTTTTTGTCTCTTAAAGCTTAGGATACATTGTTGTCCCTTAAGGTTTGATTTACAAAACGCACAAAAAAAGATGGGATTTGCACCCATCTTCTAAAGTCATATTTTTTAAAATTACTGTCGCTTAAGCTTCTACTTTGATATTGACCTTAGATTCCTTTTCAGAATGTTCTTGATAAAGTTTGAAGCCAGACTGGAGATCCTTTTCACCAGTAATTAGCCGTGCGCCGCGCCCGCGAGTGAAGTAGTTCCAGCCCCACTGCATCATCACAACCATTTTGTTATCAAACTCGATAAGGTAGTAAACGTGCGCGAAAATCCAGACTAGCCACGCGAAAAAGCCAGAGAACTTCACAAAACCGAGATCGACAACAGCAGAGTTTTGACCAATTACCGCAAGGCTGCCCACTTCCATATAACGGAATGGGGCCATCTCCTGACCCTTTAGACGCTGCTTGAGCAATTTCGCCACATACTGACCTTCTTGCATCGCAACGGGAGCGACGCCGGGTAAAGGTCGCTCGTTTTGGTGTGGGAAGTTCGCAAGGTCACCAATTACAAAAACATCGGGATAATCGGCAATGCTCAAGTCCGGTTCGACAATTACACGTCCAGCCCGGTCTAATTTTGCATCAAGGCGATCGCCCAGCACTTGTCCCATACCAGAGGCCGTGACACCCGCCGCCCAGACAATCGTTTTTGCACAAATTTCGACCTGCTCATCACCCTGTTTTAGCGTCACCAAATCATTTTCGATATTGGTAACCATGCTCTTTGTTTGCACATCAACACCGAGTGACTCCAAGGATTTTTGCGCCTTCGCAGACAAACTCGGATCGTAAGGCGGTAACACCCGATCCATCCCTTCAAGCAGGATCACATGCGTTTTTGTCGTGTCAATTTTGCGGAAATCTTTTTTCAGAACGCTGTAAGCAATTTCGGAGATTGCGCCAGCCAATTCCACACCAGTCGGGCCACCGCCAACAATGACAAAGGTTAACCAAGCTTGCTGAAGTACAGGATTTGTTTCCTTTTCCGCTGCTTCAAAAGCCATAAAAATGCGGTGACGAATTTCGAGGGCATCCTCAACAGTCTTTAAACCGGGCGCGTAGGGTTTCCACTGGTCATTACCAAAATAGTGATGACTGACACCTGTGGCGACGATTAAGCTGTCATACCGGACAGTCCCCGCAGACATGATGATTGTTTTGCTATCGGGATCTAAATCTTCGACTTCATCAAGCAAAACATGGGTATTTTGATTACCGCTGAGTACGCCCCGCAATGGTGAAGCGATATCTGCGGGGGAAAGGGAACCTGTGGCAACTTGGTACAGGAGCGGCTGGAAAAGGTGAAAGTTGCGTTTATCGATGAGCGTGACATCTACAGCCTCGTTTTTACCGAGGGTTTTGGCGGCGTAGAGACCTCCGAAACCACCACCAATGATGACGATTTTGTGTTTATCGGTTTTGTGCGTCAGGTCAGGGAGTTGGGTGCTTACCATGGGTTAGACTGCTTTTGGGGGATATGTGAATTTTTGTCAACACTTTTTGTTAGGTACAAATACTAACAGAGATTTATCGTTTCGTTCTCAAAGCATGGCGACGGTCTTGTTTTTTTACCGTGCTTACTTTTTCTGTAATTGTTGATCTGTACTTGTTGAATGAAAGGGAATTTTTTGAATGCAGCGTTTAGTGGTGGCTCAGGCGCAATTTGTTGGGACTGATAGGGTTACTTTAACTCTGCGGCAACGGCATTATCTGCTAAGTGTGTTACGGTTGCGGGCTGGCGATCGCCTAATTGTTTTAAATGGGGTTGGTCAGGGCTGGGTCGCGCGACTCACTGCAGCAGAGACAGAAGAAGCTGTGGAATTAGTCTTGCTAGAGCGACACGATTTCCAGACGGAATTACCGCTTGCTGTGAATCTAGTGGCGGCGTTACCGAAGAATGGTTTTGATGAAGTGGTGCGCTGTTGTACAGAGCTGGGGGTGACAAAGATTACGCCGGTCATGTCTGCGAGGACAGTGCTGAAACCGAGCGTGAATAAATTAAAACGATGGCAAAAAATTGCGACGGAAGCGGCGGAACAGTCGGAACGGGCGATCGTCCCCCAAATTGTTGAGCCTCAAGACTTTCAAGTGATGTTGGGCGGACTTGTGCCAGAAAACAGCTTTCTCTGTGCTGCACGAAAACAATCAAGTCATCTGCTCACAGCTTTACCCAAGCTTCCGGCGACGGCAACAGAAATCACGGTTCTCATTGGGCCAGAGGGGGGCTGGAGCGATCAGGAAATCAAACAGGCGATCGCCGCAAAAATCATCCCCGTATCCCTTGGTCGTTCTATTCTACGAGCCGTCACAGCCTCGATTACAGCAGTTTCTTTTGTCAATGCGTATCTCAACAATGACCATCTGTAACCCTTCCTTCGAAGTAAACAAAACTTGAAAGAGTGACGCGGAGAAAGGGCGAGCGGGTGATAGGGAGAGAGGTCATGGAAAGAGGGTTCGGCTCACAATAAATCTCCGTGTCTCCTCATCTCCGTGTCCCCTCATCTCCGTATCTCCGCGTCTCCGTATCTCCGCGTCTCTTCGTCCCCGTGTCCTCATTTACCTTGCTTTGATTTTTCGATGGCAATCATCGTCTTGCGGAGGTTTGCAATCTCTTCTTGCAGCAAACTGGTATAGGCGGCATTACTCTGGGCAGCGGTCAACATTGCCGCAACTTGCAGGGCAGTATCGCCGGAGATATTCCCTTTGTGTTGCATCATTATGGTTTGATAGTGCTCACCTAGATCTTCGTGGAGGGCAGTTACAAAATCATTGCTTTCACTCATGGTCACAGTTTCTCAAAAATTCCTAATCGCCATGGTAACGGAGATAGTCGGCGATCGCCCCGGAAGTTTACTGAATGTATTTTTAAATGGTGTCTTTAATGGTTGTTAAAATTGGAATACGCTTAGAGGCCCTACACATTGATAGATTTGTCGACAATTGAAGCCATCATTTTTGATCTGGGGGGATGCATCATTAATATTGACTACCCACGGACAATTTTGGCGTTTAATGCCCTGCATAAGGCGGATATTTCTGTGCCCTACAGCCAAGACGATCAAGCAGATTTATTTGATGCGTTCGAGATGGGTGCGATTTCTGCAATTGAGTTTCGTCAAGAGTTACGCGAGATTTTAGGTATTGAATGTGATGACCCAACTCTTGATCAAGCATGGAACGCGATGCTGCTCGATATTCCGCTTCAACGGATCGAATTGCTAGAGGCTTTGGCTCAACAGAAACGTTTATTTTTATTGGCTAATTCCAACGAAATTCATCGGGCTGCAATCAAAGATATTTTTCAAAAAACTTGCGGTCATCAATATGCATCTCTGGATGAATTGTTTGAGCAGACTTACTATTCTCATCAGATGGGCGATCGCAAACCGAATCCCAGCATGTTCAAACAAGTACTCGACGCGCAAAATCTTGAGCCAAACCAGACCTTAATTATTGACGATAAAGCTGCCAACATTAAAGCCGCAGAAGAGCTGGGGCTGCAAACATTTCATCTGATGAAAGGAAAGTCATTGATGAATTTGGCTTGGCTAAAAACGAATTAGATGGGGATTGATAGCCGATTTCGACGAAATGCCCACATTACGCAAAAATTAGCATTACTGTTAAGCGGCGTATTTTGGGCAAACGATGAGCAATTCTATTAATCCGATTGTGTGGCAAGACGACCGAGTGTTACTCATTGATCAAACGCGTCTACCGCTCGAATATGAGCATGTTGAAATCTGTGATTATCAGGCGATGGCAACGGCAATTCGCACGATGATTGTCCGGGGTGCGCCAGCGATTGGTGTTTCGGCTGCCTATGGGATGTATTTGGGTGCGCGGGAAATTGAGACAGATAACAAGGATGTTTTTTTAGAAAAGTTAGCGGCGATCGCCACCGTTTTAAGCGAAACCAGACCCACAGCAGTCAATCTCTTTTGGGCGATTGATCGCATGTTAACCACCGCCAAATCCGCCACCGCAACGATCCCCGAAATAAAAAAGTTGCTCCTCGAAACCGCAAAAAATATTCATCACCAAGACATCGAAACATGTCAGGCGATCGGTGACCATGGCCTTTCAGTTTTACCCGCAACCCCAGATAAACTAACAATTTTGACCCACTGCAACGCAGGCGCGCTAGCCACCGCAGGTTATGGCACAGCCGTCGGAGTGATTCGTTCAGCATGGCGCGATAATCGTTTGGCACGTGTTTATGCCGATGAAACTCGTCCCAGATTGCAAGGTTCCAAACTCACCACTTGGGAATGTGTGCAGGAAGGCATTCCAGTCACCCAAATTTGCGACAATATGGCAGCCCACTGCATGAAAGAAGGTCGCATCGATGCCGTCGTTGTCGGAGCAGATCGCATTGCGGCCAACGGTGACGCCGCTAACAAAATTGGAACTTATAGCTTGGCTCTAGTGGCAAAAGCCCACAACGTGCCGTTTTTTGTCGCTGCGCCATTATCTACAGTGGATTTTTCGTTGAGCGAAGGCAGCCAGATTCCAATCGAAGAACGCGATCCGCAAGAAGTTTACCAAGTTGGAGAAACGCGCATTTGTCCTGAAGGTGTTGAATTTTATAACCCAGCTTTTGATGTCACACCCGCTAATTTAATTGCGGCAATTATTACTGAGAAAGGAGCAGTTTCACCAGGGAAATTAATCCAACTCAAAAACAAACTTTAAAAAAAGAAAGGTAATAATAATCCCAACCAAATTCAAATAACGCGCTCGTTACCGCCATCAATTGGAACTTGGGCTGCGGTGGTTTTTGCAAAGATTGACCCACACATTTCGGCGGCCATTTCGGCAACATCGCGGCTCGTGATTTCGACTTTTAAAAGATTGTTGGTTTTGTATTCTTCAACAGTCAAACCATAAGCTTTAGCGCGATTAGTCAAGATTTCTTCTGTCCAAATTCCGGTATCGAAAACGGCGTTGGGATGGATGGAATTGATGCGGAGGCGATCGCCACTCCATTCGAGAGCCGCAATACGAGCCAACTGATTAAGCGCGGCTTTTGAAGCGGAATAAGCGGCCGCACCTTTACCGGGAGCCGGCACATTTTTAGAGCCAATCACCACGACTCGACCGCCATTTGGTGCGAGTTTCAGGAACGGGTGGCAATCACGCATCAATACAAGATTTGAGTCGAGATTGATGTTCATCACCTGTCGCCATTGGGCTGTGGGCAAGGACGCAATCGGGGCACTCGCCGGAAAAATCCCTGCATTCAAAATCAAAATATCGATACCGCCAAAGGTTTGCACTGTTTTTTCTAGAGCGGTGGCGATCGCCTGTTCGTCAGTCAAATCGCAAGTAATGCCACAAAAATCTGCGCGTTCATGGAGCGTCTCAATTGCCGGATTTAGATCTAAACCAACAACCGCCGCACCACGTTTTAGCAGAGATTCGACGCAAGCTTTACCGATGCCCGACGCAGCCCCCGTAACGATCGCCACTTCTCCGGTGAATTCGGCAGGTGCGCCCCCTTTTTTCAATTTTGCTTGTTCTAGATCCCAATATTCCACCTCAAAAATATCGGCAGCGGGCAAGGCTTGATAGGTATCGAGTACCGTCGATCTGGCGATAATATCCATCGTGTGATCATAAATATCGGCGACAATGCCCGCTGCTTTCGCGGTGCGACCAACGCTACACAGACCAAATTCTGGATCAAGGATTACCCGTGGCGCGGGATCGACCATGGTTTTTTCGGCTGTGATTTGGCTGGCTTGAGTCTGAAAATAAGTTTCATAAGCAATTTTGTAAGCCTCTACATCACGTCCAAGCAGCGGCAGCCGTTTCGTCCGAATAACATGATCTGGGGTTGCAGGGCCTTGCTGAGAAATAGTTTGTAAATCTTCTCGCTGGGCAAAGGCTAAATATTTTTCGCGGCGATCGCAACTCAAAATGACGGGAAAACCTGCGGCTTGGGAGACTTCATAACGCAACTGGGCGAGGGGCTGAACAATAGCCATTTTGTCTGTTTTAGCTTGGGGTTCCGGGAGTAGCCATGCATCTTTTTTCTGGAGATAAGCTTCCGCTTCGTTGACCAACTCAATCATTAATTCGTAGGATTCTTGCGCTGTCGCCCCGAAAGAAAAAATGCCGTGATTCATCAAAACCATGCCGACTGTTTTTTCTGTCACTTTCGCCTCGAATTCTGCCGCACAGACCCGCGCGAGATCAAAGCCCGGCATCACGTAGGGAATAACCACAAGGCGATCGCCATAAATTTCGTTAATTCGTTCCAAACCATCGGGCGTATTCGTAATTGTCACAACCGCATCAGCATGAGTGTGATCAACATATTTATAAGGCAAAATGGCGTGCAAAATCGTTTCGACCGACGGCCCCGGCGCGCTGGCATTCGTCATTTGCGTTTTTAGCTCATTCACCATCTGTGGATCGCTGAGGGTTGGCAATTTAGCCAGCTTCAGCAAATGAGCCATGCGCACAGGCGCAAAACCGGGTGCTTGAATTGTCGCCAGATCCCAGCCACTACCTTTCACATAGAGAATGTCTTCAGTTTCACCAACCAAATTCGTCTCGGCAATTTTTACCGACGTATTACCGCCGCCATGCAAAACCAAGGAAGGATCACGCCCCAGCAACCGCGAAGTATAGACCCGCAAACCGAGATCTCCTTGATAATTGGCTGCTTCTTGATCGTTCCACAAGCTTTTCATGTACTTATTGCCTCTAACTGCTCAGTACAAATATTAAAGTTCTTCGGCTCTAAAAAGAAAATTAAGCCAGTAATCAGTTTGATCGAAACTTATTCCGTAATCGAAGCTCGGATTTTTTTCGTCGCCGCCTCATGTTCCGCGAGCGTTTTACTAAAAACATGAGTTCCGTCGTACTTCGCGACAAAAAACAAATATTCTGTATCTTCAGGATTGAGCGTCGCCCTCAAACTTTCCACACCCGGAGCGGCGATCGCCGTCGGTGGTAGACCCGTATTGAGATAAGTATTATAAGGCGAAGGTGTTTTCACCTGTTGAAAGGTGAGCGGCTGTTCTTTGGTTTGACGAATATTCAAGCCATATTCCACCGTTGGATCCGTCTCTAATCTCATGCCTCGCTGCAAACGATTAATGAATACACCCGCAATCGTTTCGCGCTCTTCAGCAACCACCGCTTCTTTTTCGACAATACTGCCTAACGTCACCCACTCATTGAGCGTCAAATCCAGTGGCACTGTCGCTTCTTGGTAAAGAGGCAAAGCCACATCTTCAAACCGCTGCAACATCTGCGTAATGATGTCATCTGGAGTCGGTGAATCTGCCGCCACAAAATAAGTATCAGGATACAAAAAACCTTCAAGGTGTGGAATACCTGCGGGTAACCAGCCAAATTTATCCGTCGGGATACTCTGAGCCGCCGCTAAAAATTCTTCTGCTGAGAATAATTCTTGCGCTGCAAAATAATCAGCCATCTGTTGCAAAGACCAACCTTCAGGGATCGTCAGGCTACTCTGCACCACATCTCCTTGCCACACAGTACGGGCGATCGCCGGCAAACTATCCCCCTGATCAAGCTGATAAGTCCCAGCCCGAAAACTCCCGTCCGTATCCGAAAATCGCAACCAAGTAGACCATAGTTTCCATGCCTTCTGCGAACGAATCAGACCAGCCGACTCTAGATCTAGACCAATTTGGCTGGCAGGTGTCCCTTCCGGAACTTGCAATTGCACCACCTGAGAATTCGCTGCTACCGGCGAAACCGCCCAACGCCACCAAGTCATGGCCTGCCAAAAACTCACCCCAGACACGATCAGCAACAAAAAGAAAAACCAAGCAAACTTACGCGCGCGACGGCGTCGGGGTTGCCTCTGTTTTGTGGGCGTTGTCTCAGGATTATTAGTCGTCATCTTGAATGATTAGGGTGTCAACCAGCGCTTTGATCATCGGATCACTTGGATCTAGCATTTCCATTGCGCCATCGCCATCAGACCGCGCAAAAAAGAGATAGGGATCCAAAGGTGTGTAAATACTATAATGCTGTTCTAAATGATAAAAATCTGTCAGGAGTTGTAACTCTTCCGGTTCAAGACGAGACTCGTCATCGTCTTCAATCTCTAACGTTAGGATTGCCTCTTCTTCCAAGGGAGGGATTTCGCCACTGATAGTCATCACGTAGGCTGTATCTTTAAGTGTAAGTTCTAATTCTGCTAGAACTGCCTTTGCATCTAAGAAAATTTCTTGTAATTCTTCTGGATCTTCAACCATCTCGGTCTCTGGGATCTCGCTTTCTTCTTGGTCGTCGTCCCACGCTAAAACCACAATCGGCAAGTCAACTGGTTGCAACAGAAAATACTCACTGCCATTATCGGTCAGTTCGTTTTCTACATAGCAATTCAGCGATCGCCCGGTGGAGTCAGTGAGCGTCACAGTTTCTTGAGCATCAAGCTCCCGTTCAGAATCAAAAGAAGGCGAAGACATAGACAGCTACGGGTAGGAAAAAAACTACAGAAAATAGTGATTTTCAGAA
>JBARRZ010000091.1:0-2086 GCA_049644465.1 Limnothrix sp. | reverse complement strand
TAGTATATTTATTTTATTTTTTGTCAGTGATGGCATCAATGCCTTTGATCGTGAACTTTTGAGGATATAGTGGCGACTTAAAGTGGACATTAGATATCTTTTCTGCTGTTTGTATTAACTGCTCGATTGCCTCCTCTAATCCAGTATCTGCATAGGCTACTGTTTTGGTAGTTTGTCTCGGCTTGTCAGGGTTAGTTATTACACATTGAATGCTTGGGTGCTGAATTTCTTCAACATAAGCGCGGAAAGCACTTTGTGGTATTGCTAGCCCGTATTCTCGCCAAGCATACTTTGGCCCCCAGAAATATCCTTGTGATTTATCGTATGCTACGCGATCATCGTTTTTTTTCTTGTTTATGCTGTGTTTGTTGCGTGACATAGATTGTGCATGCAGATAACTCAACATTGTATTAACTTCATTGTTTTTTGATAGGCACGACATGTCAATGATATTTCTTCCGTCACTGGTGACTGTGTAGCCGATATTGTATCTTTGAGCTTCTTCTACTTCTGGTGAACCATTGGCGACAAACTCATAGATTGTATTTGTTGTTTTTGGGTGAAAAGAATGTCTAAACTTGCCGTCACCAATAGGTTCAATTTTATAATCAGTCACTATCAAATCGTGAATTGTGTTTAAATCGCGAGACTTCATAAAGCCGATTCTCCTAATGAAATATAGTGTTGCCCATCACCCGCCGCAGAAGCCTTTGGATCATAGTCGACAAACTTTCGGCAGTTGGCGTGCATAGGCGTTGTCAGATCTACAATCTTTTGCCTAAAAGCCATAGATCCAAGATATTGTGGGGGCTATAACTATGCTATCACTGGGTGTTTCCGCGTTGATAATAGATGCATGTGAGTCTGATTGGTTATCGCATCCGCTAATATCTTTTGTCATTTGAGGGACTCCTCTAATTCCATCCCTACTCGTAACAAAAACGCAAACAATCTCAAATTGTGCCGAAAACTCTCTACCCTAAAAATAAACGGGATAAAAGCGGACATGATGGGAGTCGGTCAGGAAATTTACGAGAAAGTTGCAGCGAATATCGCCACCGTGATGCAGGGACAAACCGGAGCAATTCGGCGCTTATTAGCCGCATTTTTTAGTGGTGGGCATGTATTGCTGGAGGACTTCCCCGGCACAGGCAAAACCACCCTTGCCAAAGCTTTAGCCCTATCCGTTGCCGCCGATTTTAAACGCATTCAGTTCACGCCGGATTTGCTGCCGTCGGATATTGTCGGCATCTCCATTTACGAGCAGCAGGAGCAGACATTTCGGTTCCACGAAGGCCCTATTTTTGGCAACATTATTTTGGCCGACGAGATTAACCGCGCCTCACCCCGCACCCAATCGGCACTCCTCGAAGCCATGGCGGAAGCCCAAGCGAGCATCGATGGCACATTGCGCAAATTGCAGGATTTATTTTTCGTGATCGCCACCCAAAATCCCGTTGAATCGCGGGGCACTTATCCCCTCCCGGAAGCCCAAATGGATCGTTTTGCGTTGCAGTTTAGTTTGGGTTATGTCTCCCCAGAAAAGGAAGTAAATATCCTCGCGGCGCAGTTGGCAGAGCATCCCATCGAGCAGATTCGAGCTTGTGTGGATGTCTCGGAAATTCTGGCGGCAAAGGCGGAAATTCGACAGGTCAAAATCACAGCAGAATTACAGCGATATATTGTCGATATTGTTGGGGCAACGCGCGCTGCCCAAGGGGTTCAGCTCGGCGCGAGTCCTAGGGCATCTTTGGCGGTGATGAAATTGGCTCAGGCTTTGGCGGCATTTGATGGGTTAGATTTTGTGACACCGGAAAATATTCAAGAGTTGGCTGTGGCGGCGATCGCCCACCGATTGGTGATGAATCCACAGGCGAGATTTTCGGGAATGACGGCGACGGGTGTGGTGGAAGATATCCTCAAAACCTTGCCAGTGCCAGCTTAGGGGGAATTTGGGATGGTGCTAGAAAAATGGTTTTATCGATTACTGTGCCAAAGCTGGAATCTCCGCTGGTGGTTTCGGCGCTGGTTGCCCCACCAAGGCATGGTCATTTGTTTATTCATCGCCCTCACCGCTGGACTCGAT
>JBARRZ010000090.1:0-3347 GCA_049644465.1 Limnothrix sp. | reverse complement strand
TGAACCGCGATGATCTGCTCCACACTAACGCCAAAATCGTCGTTCGTGCTGCAAAGGAGGCGATCGCCCGTAGCCCTGATGCAATTATTATTGTTGTCACCAATCCGCTCGACGTCATGACCTATCTGGCATGGCAAGCAACAGGCTTACCAAAAAATCGCGTCATGGGGATGGGTGGCGTGTTAGATTCATCGCGGATGCGAACTTTTTTGGCGATGGAATTAGGCACAACCACAGGTGATATTTCGACATTAGTATTAGGCGGACATGGTGATTTGATGGTGCCTATTCCTCGTTATTGCACCGTAAATGGCATTCCTATTACAGAATTAATGGAACCTGCTGCCATCGAAAGAATTGTTGAACGGACAAAAAATGGTGGTGCAGAAATCGTCAAATTACTAAAGAGAGGAAGTGCTTTTTATGCGCCGGCTTCTTCAGTTTGCTATATGGTCGAATCAATTATCCAGAATCAATCTCGTCTCCTACCAACCGCTGTATATCTTGAGGGCCAATATGGTCTAAATGATCTCTTTTTAGGAGTACCTTGTTACCTTAATGATCAGGGTGTTGGCGACATTATTGAACTTGATCTAACTTCAGCCGAAAAAGCAAAATTACACGAGTCTGCTGCAGCAGTAAGAGAGGGCATAGACAAGGCGATCGCCAAAACTCCGTTATAAAGCTCAGCCCCATGCCACAAAAATTTCTTGGTGCACCACATAGCTTTGCAGAACCCGACAAAGCTTACCGTATCCAGCTTCTTAGACTGACGCTACAAAATCATTTACGTCTAAGCGATACAGCTGACAACAAAGCCAATATTATTATCGGTATTTCAACCGTTGTTTTCTCCTTACTGTTACCCCAAATACAAGAACGAGGTTTCATACCTCACTTAACAACATTACTGATGACGGCTGCTTTATCTGGTTTAACAGGCATTCTTTCGGTAACGCCTCGTATATATGGAGTATTCACTTTTTTTGCGAATTCGTCAGAGAAAAAAGAAAATAAACAAAGCTTTAATCCGCTTTTCTTTTCTGCTTTTATTCACATGCCAGAAGAAGAATATGTTGATTATATATTTGAACATGTTTTGCAAACAGAAAGTGACATCTATCAAGCTATTTTGGTTGATTTGCACCGCTTAGGAAAAGTGTTAGACCAAAAGTATAGATATTTGGGCTATAGCTATTCTATTTTTGCTTCTGGCTTACTTATTTCAGGCATTCTTTTGTTTATTCATATTGTTAATGACGTGTAGAGGCGATCGCCACATTTTTTGTTGAATGCTAAATGTTGATTATTGGTTTATTTCGCTAGCAGATCTGACACAAGCAGAGAAATTGAACAGCCTGTTATCATTGGATGAGCAGCGGCGATCGCAACGATACAAATTTGTTGAGCTACAACAAAGATTCATCCTGGGTAGAGCGAAACTTCGGCAGATTTTAGGCTATTATCTTAAGCAAAATCCGCGAGATTTAATTTTTAAATATGGTAAATACGGCAAGCCTTTAATCGCGGAAATCAGCTTTAATTTTTCTCATACCAAAGAGTTTGCAGCCTGCGCGGTGGTTACAAATAAAAACAATATTGCTATTGGTATTGATCTTGAAAAAAACAATCGTGATACAAAATCTCTAAATCTTGCTGAACGTTTCTTTGCACCAATAGAATTTACTTGGTTACGGCAACAACCAATTGAAACCCAAGCAACAAATTTTGTACGGTTGTGGACAGCAAAAGAAGCTTATCTAAAAGCTGTTGGGAAAGGGTTGCAAGGCGGTTTAGATCAGGTTGTTGTTAATTTGGATAACACACCAAAATTAGCTACGTCTGATGATCAACACTGGACTTTAGAATGCTTTCAACTTGATGCTGAACATTGGGGGGCGATCGCCGTAAATTCTCTCACCTGTAACTTTACTTTTCGCGGCGAATGGAAGACTTAATTCAACTCACGTTTAATGAGATTTTAATGGCAGTTTGACTGTGAATGTTGTGCCACAGTTAATCTGACTCGCCACTGTTACCGTTCCGTCTTGTAGCTCTACAAATTGTTTAACAATACTCAAACCCAAACCAGTACCGGGAACATTACTAACATTTGTACCTCGATGAAAAGCTTCAAATAATTGTGCTTTATCCTCTTTACAAATACCAATACCATAATCTTCAACTTTAATGATTAAAGTGTTTTTCCATTTATTTAGCCTCAAGAAAATATCTTTTTGATCAGAGGTATACCGCAAAGCATTCGATAAAAGATTACCAATGATTGATCTAAGCAGCCGTTCATCAAACTCCGCAGTAATTTGGCGACTACGACAGATGAATTTAATCGGATTATTTATGCGATTAAATTCACCTTCTTCTAGTAATGCTTTGCAAAAAGCGACAACATCCATCAAATCTGGATTGATTTCTAGAACTTTCGCTTCAATTTTTCCGATCACTAAAATGTCATCAATAATCTGTGTTGCTCGCTCGACATTTTCACTAATATTTTGTAAGTAATTTGTTCTTTCTTCTAAAGAAAAATGGGTATCATACCGCTTCAGAGAAGAAGCCAGAAGTGTGATGTTATTTAGGGGGTTACGAAATTCATGACAAACCATTGCCGTAAAACGTGAACGCATTTCGTTCAGCTCTCGCAATTGTTGATTTGCTTCTCGTAATTTCTTAGTTCGTTCCTGAATTTTTAGTTCTAATTCTTCGTTAGTTCGTTCTAAAATTTGTTCTACCCAACGCCTTTGGGTAATGTCCCGAAAAGTGACTACTGCACCAATTAATTTGCCATTTTCTTCACGCATGGGCGTACTAATATATTCCACTGGAAAATTGCTGCCATCTTTGCGCCAAAAAACTTCTGTTGCGACTCGATGAGTGCTGCCGTCGTGGAGAGCGGCATAAATAGGACAAGTTTTGCGAGAATAATGGCTACCGTCGCTATGGGAATGGTGTAGTACTGTATGCATTGATTTGCCGATGAGTTCAGCAATTGACCAGTCGATCATTTTGGCGGCGGCAGGATTGATAAAAGTGACATTCCCCTCTAAATCTAAGCCATATACACCTTCACCGACAGCGTTCAAAATAAATTGATGTTGGCGACGAAGTTTCTTTAATTCTTCTGCAACTGGCTCAGTTGATGATGTGTCTATGGCGGAAGAATTGGGGTCGGGAGTGAGAGTCATTGGAGCTTAATTGGTAACGAGTTGGTGATGTCTTAATTGTTTTGTGATTGATTTTGTAGATCTAAGTTGCGAGAGATTAAAATTAGATAGTCATTAAAGTTGCTAAGAGCTAGTATTTAGAGGATGTCTGAAAAGGGTATGGCA
>JBARRZ010000089.1:0-9487 GCA_049644465.1 Limnothrix sp. | reverse complement strand
GCGCTACACCATGGATGCTCTGACTCAACTTTGTGTTGAAGCGGACTTAAAGCCAGATCATGTCGTTGGCATGGAATCACGAGGATTTATCTTTGGGCCGACCCTTGCTTACAATCTCAACGCTGGCTTTGTACCAGTACGCAAACCGGGTAAATTACCTGCCGCCACACACACCGTTGAATATGAACTGGAATACGGGACAGACACTCTCGAAATTCATCAGGATGCAGTGGGAAAAGGAGACAAAGTTTTAGTTGTAGATGACCTAATCGCTACGGGCGGTACGGCAAAAGCAACAGCTGATTTGTTGGCAAATATTGGTTGTGAGGTGCTGGGCTTTGTCTTCGTGATGGAATTAATGGATCTCAAGGGCCGCGATCGCCTAGCTGATGCGCCAGTTTTATCTCTAGTGCAATATTAAGTCGAACTTTACTTTTCTATGTCAACCACCAGTAAACCCCGCGAAATCTTCGTTCCAGAAACGCTCGTTTATGTTTTGAAACGAATTTTGCAAGCTATTTTTACATTGTTTTTAGCGTCAGTTTTAAGCTTTTTAATTATTCAATTAGCACCGGGTGATTTTCTCGACACATTGCGTCAAAATCCCCAAATGTCAGAAGAAACATTACTAGATTTACAGACACGTTTTGGTTTAGACAAACCTATTCTGACGCAGTACGGTTTGTGGATTTGGAGAGTAGTTCGCTATTTCGATTTTGGCATTAGTTTCGAGTCATTTCGCCCCGTCCACGAACTATTAATCGAACGTGTTCCGGCCACTCTTCTACTCGCTTTTACTTCGATTATTGGAACTTGGGCGATCGCCATTCCACTCGGCGTTTTGAGTGCCGTTAAACAAAATACATTGCTCGACAAATTTTTAAGAGTGATTAGTTATCTCGGCCAAGGCTTACCCAGCTTTATCACAGCCCTAGCCTTACTAATGGTGGCCCAAAGATTATCGCCCTTGTTACCAGTCGGCGGCATGACCAGCATCAATTTTAGCGACTTGCCTTGGTACGGAAAAATAGCAGACATTGCTTGGCACATGATCTTACCGACCATCGCCCTCAGTCTTACCGGATTCGCTGGCTTACAAAGATTAACCCGTGGCCAATTGCTAGATGTTTTGCGGCAAGATTATATACAAACCGCCCGTGCCAAAGGGTTACCCGAAAATAAAGTTATTTACGTCCATGCCTTGCGCAACGCGATCAATCCCTTAATTACTTTATTAGGATTTGAATTTGCGAGTTTACTTAGTGGCTCATTTATCTCCGAATTTTTCTTCAACTGGCCCGGACTCGGCACATTAACTTTATCCGCTGTCCAATCCCAAGATTTATACCTTGTGATGGCTGCTTTAATGATGAGTGCAACCATGCTAATTGTCGGTAACTTGTTAGCAGATCTTTTATTGAAATTTGTTGATCCACGCATCAAATTAGAAGACCTCAAATAAAATGCAAAGCTGCTGATTTCACTTATCAATTTGCGCTAATGAAATAAACAATGTGTCAAAAAAAAGATCTTCCCAGCTGTCTAGGAAGATCTTTTTCTTTATTATTTTGAAGTAGCTAAAATGTCAGCTAAATTTCAATTTTAGTATTTAAGCGGAAGCATTAGAAAATGCAGCCATCTTGACATCATTGGTCATCAACAAGTTTTGCAACTCTTCAGAGTCAACAGTCTCTTTTTTGACGAGCATTTCAGCAAGCTTATCGAGTACCGAACGGTTACCAACCAAGACATCTTTGGCTCTGATGTAAGCATCTTCTACTAAGCTGCGTACTTCTTCATCGATGACAGAAGCAGTTTCGTTCGAGAAGTCACGGTCAGAAGCAATATCACGACCCATGAATACGTTACCGTTTTGGCGACCTAAAGCAACAGGGCCGAGGCGATCGCTCATTCCAAAGCGGGTAATCATTTGACGAGCAACGTTTGCAACCTGTTGGAGATCGTTCGAAGCACCAGTCGTTACCTCTTCCGCACCAAAGATAATCTCTTCAGCAATCCGTCCACCAAGGGCAACCGCCATTTGGTTTTGGAGATAAGAACGAGAATACAAACCAGAATCCATCCGGTCTTCGCTCGGTGTGAACCAAGTCAAACCACCAGCACGGCCACGAGGGATAATACTGATTTTTTGAACAGGGTCATAGTCAGGCATCAAAGCACCAACTAGAGCATGACCCGCTTCATGGTAGGCAACAAGCGTCTTGCGCTTCTCACTCATCACGCGATTTTTCTTTTCAGGACCAGCCATCACGCGGTCAATCGCATCATTAATCTCGTCCATCGAAATCTCAGTAAGACTACGACGAGCTGCCAAAATTGCCGCTTCATTCAAGAGGTTAGACAAATCAGCACCAGTAAAACCGGGCGTACGACGAGAAATCTTTTCGAGGTCAACATCTTTAGAAAGAGTCTTGCCACGAGCATGAACATGAAGAATCTCTAAACGACCCGCATAATCGGGACGATCCACCATCACTTGGCGATCAAAACGACCGGGACGCATGAGGGCAGAATCTAGAACATCAGGGCGATTTGTTGCCGCGATGATAATGATGCCAGTGTTACCTTCAAAACCATCCATTTCAGTCAGGAGTTGGTTAAGAGTCTGCTCACGCTCATCATTACCACCACCAAGACCAGCACCACGGGAACGACCGACTGCGTCAATCTCATCGATAAAGACGATACAAGGTGCATTCGCTTTCGCTTGTTCAAAAAGGTCACGGACACGGGACGCACCCACACCAACGAACATTTCAACAAACTCAGAACCGGAGATGGAAAAGAAAGGAACACCCGCTTCACCAGCAACAGCTTTGGCTAATAGAGTTTTACCAGTTCCGGGAGGGCCGACAAGCAGAACACCTTTGGGAATCTTGGCTCCAATAGCAGTGAAACGATCAGCATTTTTGAGAAAATCTACGACCTCAGTAAGTTCAAGCTTTGCTTGCTCAATACCAGCAACATCACCGAAAGTTACTTGGGTCTGAGGCTCCATTTGAACGCGAGCCTTAGATTTACCGAAGTTCATCGCTTGAGAACCGGGGCCACTCTGGGCGCGACGCAGCAAGAAAAATAAGCCAACGAGAAGCAAGATTGGGAAAATCAGAGTGCTGAGGGCACGAAATACCCAGTTGTCATCGTTCTGAGGCAAAACAGCGATATCAACGTTGTTATCACTGAGAATATCGATAAGCTCGGTATCTCCGGGTGGCAGATTAACGAGAATCGGTGTCCCGTCTTGGGCTGGAACAAAGGCTTGGGAGCGATCTGAATTAATTTTGACGCTTTCAATATTGCCAGTCTGAACTTCTTGTAGAAATTCGCTATAGCGCCATGTTTCGCGACTTTGGGGTTGCTGATCGAGAAATGACACAGCCAAGGAGATCACGACGATCGCCAATAGAGCATATAGCCCGGCACTGCGCCATTTTTTATTGTTTTTATTCACTGCTGTGAGCCTCCTAGGATTTGAGGATGGGCAAAATAATGACTAAATTCTTAAAAGAGAGTCTTATCCTGTCGTTCAGGTTAGTTATTAACTAATGTTAACGTTTCTCAGGAAAGTTTGTTACATTTTCTTTCTAGATTCTAAAATCTCAAATCGTACTCAATTGTGAGACGGCTATCGTCTTGTAAGTTTGTTGAGCCTCGGACAAAGATTTCGTCGTTGACACGATACCGTAGGCCGAATTGCGTCGATTCGTTGCTGTTGAGAATTTGCAACGCAGAAAAGGAAAGACTAGGCGTAATGTTTATACCGATCTCTGCCCCTAAACCTAGAGTCGAGCTGCGGTTTTCGTCGTCAGTAATTACGGTGGGAAATAAACGTAATTCGCTCAGGCCGAGTGCATTGCCCAATGTGTCTTGAATGCTATTGAGTAAGGCAGAACCAGCAAGGTTCGCTAGAGCAAGAGTACTGCTGCCTTCACCAGCAATTGTGTCAAAAATTGTTCCGCCAAGCAGAGCAACAAGCTGAGTTTCGCTACGAGGTGGACTGCTCGTAAGTTCAAGATTTTCATTGAGCTTACTGGCTCGTCCTCGGACTGTTGCTTGAACACGGATTGTTTCGATGGAGCCCAACTGACTGGCATCAAAGCTGGTGTCTCGTATTTCGGCGGACAGTGGATCTGCTGTGCTTTGGAGAGGTTGGCGACTTTCGATTAAGGATGTTTGTAATACGACGTCTAGTTCTGGATCTAGGCCGAATCGAGGATTGAAGGTAGCTGTATTTTTGTTGCTCTTGTCTATGCGGAACTGAGTAGCAAAGAGGTTGACTTGGCCACGTTGTAATGTGATGGTACCTTCTGGCTCTGGCGCGCCAAGGGTCCCGTTGAGAGTCAGATCTCCGGTCGCAAGGAAATTTAAAATTAGGTCGTCAGTGACCTGCACGTTGCGGCCTAAAGAAATTTTTAGATCGTCAAATTTGGTAAGGCTGGTGAGATCAACTGCGGGTGGTTTGGCAGCAGTCGATTGTTGTTTGCTTTGTTTTGTTTTGTTCGTGCTGGACTTTACATCTTGGGCTGGGGCATCTACGACTGCGACTTCTTCTGGTTGATTGTTCGTGAGGAAGATGCGTCCTTCTGTAAGCTCAATATTCCCGCCAATACTAGGCTCTAGGGCTGAGCCGCGAATAATCAGATCACCATCGACGCCGCCTTCGTAGAGGTTTGGCAGTTCAAAATCTAAATTATTGAGCAACACGGATAAAGAATTTTCGGCTTGATCACTGGCCTGCGAGATGGGTAGTTTGCCTGTGACAGCGACATTACCACCGCTAAAGTCTCCGGTGAGTTCTCTGACTTCTAAGGTATTAAAATTGAAATCGATCTTGCCTTGGACATTGGTCAGGGGGGCATCGGGCAGAGTTTGAGCTTGGATCGTAGCATCGGCGATCGCCGCCTGACCTTTAGCAACAAGATCCTTTGGTCTTCCCGTACTAGGGTCGAGTTCACCATCAATAGTTAGGTCAATGTTCCCTTCCCCATCGAGCCAAGCTAATTGGCCACTGCTGAGAATATTTAACAACGTAAAACCTTCATCTTCGAGATCAAATGTGAGATTGAGCGCATTACTCTCTGGTGCCACCGTCGCATTAGGCAACTGATAAGGAATACTGCCCGTAACGCGCAACGGTTCTGACTCTGCAACAAGCTCACTGTCCACAACAAAATCTAGTCGGGCCGTCTCGTAAGTGAAATTTCCTTTCACATCAGAAATGTCAGCGCCATTAATCTGAGTGTTAACCATCTGCATGTCGCCCCGTGCCGAAGGATCTTCTGGTGTCCCAGCAAGGTTGGCGTTGGCGTTAATCAAGCCACTCACACTCACAGCATCAGGGATGTCAATGAACTTTTTCACAAAAGCAACAGGCACTTCGACAAGTCGTAACTGCGCAGTTTGGGCATCCCCCCCAAGACTAGCAATCAGACTGACACGACCATCGGGAAGCTGAATATTAATTGGCCGCAGCGTCAGGATGTTGTTGCGATAAACACCTTTTGCGACCACATACGGGATTTCAATCTCACCCCACTGCCATGCTTGGCCAACTATAGTCGGGTCGCCAAAATCGTTAGCAATTTCTTCGTAGCCGCCACGGAGATCAAATTCAGCTTCGAGGTCATCGGGGCCACTGTAATTGAGGCTAATATCGCCGTTAAATTTCCCTTTCAGGTCAGCAATTTCGGCGGGTAAAACGGTATCCGCTGCTTTTTCGTCAATGAGTGCAAGCTGGGCCTGTACGCAACTGACGAGGGCAATACGTTCTGGGAACGAGAGGTTTCGGCTATTACGAGCAAATAAACCGCGCCCATCAGTGACGGGATTTTCTAGCAATAATTTGTCACAGCTAAATTTGTCTGACTCGCCATCTTCTAGATCAAAGGGAGTGGGATCATCTGGCACTTCAAGGGAAGGGACGTCGCCGGGTACGGGAGGACGGGGCAGGGGCAAGGCTGCGTAGAGGTCTGCGGTGTTACCAAAGAGGGCGGAGCGACCGATATAGTTTGGCAGAGAAAAATTGGTGAGATTTTGGAAATCGCCGTATTCGAAGATTTGTAGGGCAATTAAAATGTCTTCGACGCGACCGTCTTGGACATTGGCGGCAAGGGAAATTTTCGGTTCGCCGTTGCTGTTTTCTGGCAAATTGATGGTGCTGTCAACGGTATAAACGCCGCCGTTTTGGAGCCACTGCATGTCTTGCAACATGAGGTTGTTGTTGCCGAAGTAGAAGTCTCCTTGGAAGCGATCGCCCTTGACATAACCCACTTGCGGATTTTCAACGGCAAGACGACCGGAAGCCGTCATGGTTTGTAGATCGCCCGTAATTTCGGTGGATAGACGACCGCCTACTTGCAAGCTGGCTACAGGGAAATCGAGATCTTTAACGAATTCTTGGTTTTTGGCGATCGCCTGAATGAGACTAACCGGTAGATTGGTGCTACTAAGTTGCACTTGTTTAGGATCTAGGCCGCCATTGACATAGTTAACCGCCAAGTCAACCTCGGCATCGTCGGCTCGGATAAAGGCTTGTTCTGGCAGGAATTGGGGATTTAAACGCGCCAAAATTTGATCATCTTCGCCCTCTAGGACAATCATCAAACGGCGATCGCTTCTAGTTTGCACGGATCCTTCCAGTACCGGATCAAAGTCAAGACTCGCGACCTGTGCATTTTCTAGGCGAACTCGGCCATTCACAATTGGTTGAGTCGGCACACCTTTAACCGTACCGACAAAACTCCCTAGCCCTCGTAAATTCACCGCCTGCACATTCTCCGGCAGCGGCAACCCAGCCAAATTCAAATCCTGCACACTGAGGTTGAGGGCAAGATTACTGATCGCATCGAGAGGATTAGCGGCTAATCGATCACTATTAATATCAACCGTGCCATTCGCGCGAAAACCGGTGGCGATCGCCTCTTGAATTTGCAACTGCTTCCCAGTCCAAGCAAACCGACTTCGCAGCGGCGAATCAATAATCGAAACCCCTTGACTGAAAGAAATATCCCCTTGCGCTCGCAGATTCTTCAGATCTGGCTGCAACACATTAGCAGCAACCTTCACCCGTCCCGAAGCCGCCCCCGTCAACTGATCCGAAAAAGGCGACAAACTCACACCCTGAGCCACGACATTACTCGTAAACTGCCCATTTCTTAACGTAATCGAACCCGCACTCACCGTGCCGCCCGCCAAGCTCGTCACCGTCGAACCGCGCGCCAAAATATTCTCAAGCTCTGGATTATCCAGTGTGCCGCGCACCTCTAGCGAACCATTGGTATTCGCCCGATCAACATACTGACCCAATTGCGGTGAAAAACTCACCAAATTCACATTGTCTAACTCAGCGCGACTGTACCAATTACCACCAGCAACTTTGACATCTTCCGTCCGAATCGCACCACCACTCGCTAGGGTTAGACGTCCAGAACCCACCACATCAACCGCATCCAGCTCCGGATTGTCGAGACTACCAGCCGCCACAAAATTGCCACCGTATCTTGCGGCAACTGAAACGGGCAGGTCTGGGGCCAAATCCTTTAAATTGAGATTGCTTAAAGCCACATCGGAGCGCCACAAATTATCGGCCACCCGGATATTGTTGAGAGTGGCTTGTCCACCAGCAAAAGCTGTGCGGGCTTGTCCGGTCAAAGTCAGCGGTGCATCTGCTTTTTCACCTAAGGTTCCCGACGCCAAAAACTCGCCGTTAACGATGCTGTTCTGTAAAAAGACGGGTAATTCTTGGGTCGATAATCGGGCTAAACGCAAACCTCTGGCCTGTGCCGGCGTCTGCCAACTATCAATCGTAATTTTCAAATCGGTTGCGGTGACATAGCCGCCAGCGACGGGGACTACGGCTGTCCCAGACACGACAAAATCATTGGGTTGATCGACGGAAGCTTCGAAGAAAAGATCGGTTTGGCCTAAGCCGAGGGGAACGGGAGAGGTGATCTCGTAAAGTTTGGCAAGGGCATCGGTGGGTAATTGTTTGCCTTTGGCAGAGATGGCGATCGCCCCGGCTGGTAAATCTTCTCGCGGTAACTGAATCAAACCGCTCCCCTGAAACTGTCCGCCTAGGGTCGGCTCGGCAATAAAATTCTCGATAATGAATTGATCACCTAAGACGGCTAGTGTGCCTTGGAATTGCGCAATTTGAACGCGATCAATTAATAGGGGCTGATCATTGACTGCATTGATAAAAAGTTGGGGATTTTCTAGCGGGCCAGTCAGGGTCACGAGCGATCGCAATTTCCCTTCCAGCACAATGTCTTCTGGTTCTTCTAACTCGAACGTACGCATGATGCCAAGGATTTCGACTGGCTCAGTCAAAAACTTACCGGCGATCGCCTCCTGACCCACATCAATCATCAGCTCGCCTGCCATCGCGATTTCACCGAGACTACCGGTCAAATCGTTCAAAGTCAGTGTCAAACCATCAAACGTGATCCGGCTATTCGCATTCACAATCGGTTTAGCCAGCTGAGGCAAACTAACAATCGCGTTGCGGGCAATAATCTCACCTTCCCAATTCACGACATCTGAACCATCGAGAGTGATTTTTAAGGCGCCGTCAGCCAGCCCGCCAAAGACCGTAAAAGGCAGGGGCAACAGATCTGTCACGGTAGACATCTCCATTTTTTTTGCCCGCAAATCTAAATCCACCAAACCCGTCTCAAAGTTAGCCAGACCTGTGACATTAAGATTGCCACCGCGTTCAATCGTGCCGTCTAAATCGAAATCAATAATTTGGCCTTTGTTAGAAAGTTTGCCTTTGCCGTAGGGAACATCGAGGGCGATCGCCGGCTTGAGTGTGCCCGTTTCCGATCGCGCCCGCAACAACACATCTGCATTTCTAATCTGAACCGTTTTAACATCGACTTCTAAACCCCCTTCTTCATCCTCTGACTCATCCAAATCAAGCTCAAGCCAGAGATTATCTTCGTCCTGCTCTAAATAAATTTGCGGATTGACGAGGGTTAAATCCAAATTCAACTGCCGTTTCGTCAACAAACTCCAAAGATCATAGTCAACAACGACCGATTCAATCACCGCGCTATTGGAATGATCCGGCGTCTCCGGCAGCTCCGAATAGCCGAGGCGAATACCCCGCAACGAAAATCCTCTTACTTCGCCCAAATTCAGCGGACGATTCAACGTATCAGCAAGTTGAGCCTCGACTTGAGGGGAAAGCTTTTGATAGACAAAATACCGGGCATAGCCCAAACCACCGCCCAACACAACAACAGCACCAATGGCTAGCCCTGCGAGGAGACGAAATTTTTTCTTGGGATTCTTGTTAGGAGCCGTCTCCAGTTCAGACTTCGGAGAAGAATCGGGTTCGTTGGGGTTCATGAACAGGGCAGCATGCAGTTTGCGATCATTATAGATAGAGGATCACTGAAAAATAGAATTCGTCAGCTTTTAATTATGAAAATCAAGGTCATTGTTAAGGCAAATGCTAGGCAAT
>JBARRZ010000088.1:0-33778 GCA_049644465.1 Limnothrix sp. | reverse complement strand
GTTTTTCCCTGCTTCTGTTCTTTCGTTTCCGCATCTAGATAAACAGAATCATAACCAAGCGACAGATAGCCTGCTTGCGTATCAAAAATTTCGAACGTATTGATGTTGACGATCACGTTACGAATTTTACGATTCACAAAAACGACCGTGTCATCTTTGATTTTGTAAGAATTACCCATCGATGCACCAGTGACTTTAATTTCCTGCGCACCATCAGCATCCTTCTCACCAAACTCAAACGAGTTTTTGCCGTGACTCTCTTCAAAAGTCCGACGCACGCGGTGAACCGTAATTTCCCACAACTGGCCTTCAATTTCTTTTTTTGCCGCTTCATCTTCGATGCCAGTCACCTCAAAAGACATGTCAGGCTTAATTTCCACCTTGCCAGTAGAAACTTGATCGCCATGGCTGAAAGTGACATCTGCTGTGAAACCGGGAAATTTTTCATCCCACGTGTAGCGATTTTCGTAGGCAGCGCGGAAAGCATCTTGGGCTGTCAATGTTTGTGTCATTATTTATAAACTCCAATAATATTCGCGAATTATTTATTATTTGCTCTTCTATAGGATAGCGAGCTGCCACACCTGATTTCTAGGGGAATACCGAACCGACATGAATCCTATTGTCCAGATTGCGATCGCCACTATTCTGCTTGGCTCTTCCGGCGTCTTCATCAAATCTGCCGACTTGTCGCCTTTCGTCATGACTTTTTTTCGGGCAGGTATTCCCCTTGCGCTGGTCTCTGGACTATTTTTTTATCGGAAAGAACCGCTCTTTTTTGGCGCAACTCCCCTACTCCTTTTCATCTCCTTTCTTGATGCTGTGCGTGGACTCTGTTACGTCATTGGTTTTAGCTACGCCGACCTCAGCAGTGCCGTGATCATTCTCTACACATGGCCTCTGTTTGCAACGTTGTTTAGTCGTATTTTTCTAAAGGAAGCGATTCCCAAACGTAATCTGTGGCTACTCCCTTGCTTTTTGATCGGCATCGTGATCATTTACGCTAACGATGAAATTAGTCTGTCTAGCCGCAACTTTCTGGGCCTGACCAGTGTTTTGCTCTCCGCCATTCTCGTTGCGGTCACTGTCGTGATGTACAAGACCAAGTCAGTCGATTTTTCGGTTTACCGACTGATTTTTTATCAAAACTTTTTTGCTGGTGTGCTGGCATTCCCCTTTTTGTTGTTTACACGCCCATGGCCAAATGCTTTTGAGATCACGATGGGTACAACTTACGGATTTTTAGTCGGCTTGATTGCCTTCATCTTTTTCTTTTCTGCCCTCAGCAAACTCAAAGCATCAACCACCGCTTTACTTTGTTATCTCGAAGTCCTCAGCACCATCATTTTTGGCATTGTCTTTTTTCGCGAGCAATTATCACCCAACGTCATTCTCGGTGCAGCCTTAATTTTGAGCGGCAGTTTTTTCCTCAAGAAAGATACTGAAAATCCTCAATTAGAAAAAGAATTTAGCTAATTCAGAAAACCGATGTCTAAGTCAACTCAAACGAAAAGTTTAATTCAGGCGATCGCCCATAATATACCAGCATCAATTACTCGTAATCCATCTATTTTTATCCAACCTTCAAGTATATTGAATAATCAAAAATCAATATTTAAAATATTTGTTTAGCTTTACTCTGGCTGTTTATTGCTATTTTTTGCGTCACTAAATTCACTCAATTGCAATTAATTAATTCTAGAAAATATTACTCAGAAAAATATTTCATTATCGTAATACTTAGCTATAATCAACCAATCTTCAAAAAATATATCTGTCAGTAATTGTAATCAAGTTTTTTTTGTAGCGAAATGGTATTACTGACTTCAAAAATAGCTATTATTTACTGAGAGTAGAATCACAGTTTCACAATATTTTTCTTGCTCAACTGCCGTGGAGTACCAGTCTCATAAAGCTGAGTTGAATGCCAATAGCTTTACATATCGAATAAAAATAAGCCTTTGTGCTCGGTAAAAAGGAAAAAAATACGTTACAGTATCGCAAGAGAAACCGTCTTCAGATATAGTCATCGGTCTATCTTAAGCAATACGGCGATCGCCCCCATGACTGTTGTTATCACGAGCCAGACTATCTAAAGTATTATTACCCTTCTAATTACAATCATTAGGACGAGCAGCAGAGAACAGCCATTATCCCTGTTTTTTACATCCAACCCTCAAGGTTCCAATGCAAAATACCGACACAACCGAGATTAGGATTACCGCCGCAAATGTTGATCTGACCAATTGTGCAAAAGAACAAGTCCATATTCCCAACTCTATTCAACCTCATGGTGTTCTTCTGATTCTTGATCCAGAGAACTTTGAAATTATTCAAGTTAGCCAAAATATTAAGGTGATGATTGGTGTTGAGGCAGGAATGCTCATTGGTTCTCCCCTTAGCGACCTTCTTGATAAGACAAATATCAAGCAAATTCAAGATTGTCTAAATCACGATTTTATCGCTGTTAATCCTCTACGTTTTGCAGTTAACAACAAGCTATTTAATATTATTGTTCACGAGCATCAAGGTTTTCTTTACTTAGAGTTTGAGCCTGCAGAAGAAACAAATGATAATGATTTCATGAGCTTTTATCAGCTCACCAGAAAAGCAATAGACGATATTAGTTCAAGTGATAGCTTAGAGGAATTGTCCAACGCAATTGTTCAGAACATTAGTCAGATTACTGGGTTTGATCGCGTCTTGGTTTACCGTTTCAATGCCGATGAATCAGGAGAGATTATTGCTGAGAAGAAGCAAGAAGAATTAGACTCTTTTCTGGGTTTACGCTACCCTGCTACAGATGTGTCTCCTCCTGCCAGAAAACTATATAAACTGAATCACATTCGGATTATCCCCTCCGTAGATTACGAAGCTGTAGAACTGCCAGAACATCCTGTTACACAAGAGCCTTTTGACCTCACTTATGTCACCTTAAAAAGTGTTTCGCCGATTCATACAGAATACTTAAAAAATATGGGCGTGCAGGCTTCTATGTCTATTTCCCTAATGAATGATGGTGAATTGTGGGGATTGATTGCTTGTCATCATACGACGCCTCGGTATCTACCTTATGAAACTCGTTCTGCCTGTGAGTTTTTAGGTAAAGTAATGTCGATAAAGCTGATAGAAAGAGAGCATTTGGAACTGCAAAAATATCAGCTAGAAATAAAAGAAAAATTTTCTGTTTTGTCTCAACAGATTTCGCAGAGCATTAGTATTAGTCTTTGCCTGCTGGAAAATATTCAGCTGCTTTCTACTTTGATTGCATCTGGTGGTATTGCTGTTTGTTTGGAAGATCGGCTCGCTCTTTTTGGGGAAACACCGACTCAAGCGCAGATTTGTGACTTGAGTATGTGGTTGAGGCAAGAGTCTTATCAGGATATTTTTCAGACTGATCATCTTTCAAAGGAGTACCCCCCGGCTGCTGATTTCGCGGCGATCGCCAGCGGTGTTTTTGTGCTGCAACTGAGCCGCATAGATAATTCGTACATTATGTGGTTTCGCCCAGAAATCACCCAAACTGTCTCCTGGGGTGGCAACCCAAATAAACAAGCCCAAGTCGAAACCGATGGCTCTTTAACACTCACTCCGAGAAAGTCCTTTACACTCTGGCAAGAGACAATCAAAGGACAATCCTTACCATGGCAAAAATTTGAACTTCAGCAGATTATTGAAGTTAGAAATCTACTCGTTGAAATTATTTTTAAATCATCAGACAAACTCGTCGAACTAAATTTAGAACTTAAAAGAAGTAACGATGAGTTAGATGCTTTTGCTTACATTGCTTCCCATGATCTCAAAGAACCCCTAAGAGGCATTTATAACTACTCTTATTTACTCTTAGAAGATTACGAAGAACAATTAGAAGAAGACGGAGTTCGCAAACTCAATACTCTAATGGTCTTGACCAAAAGAATGGAGAAGCTGATTGATGCTCTGTTGCGTTACTCAAGACTCGGTCGTCAAGAATTAGTTATTCAAGCAATTAATTTAGAAGATCTAATTTTGGATGATATAAAACTTGTTTTAGAGGCCTCTCAACAAGAATTTCTAGATATCCGCATCCAAAAAGACATGGCCACATTCACAGCGGATCAAACTCTCATTGAAGAAGTCTTCATGAATTTGATCGGCAACGGTTTGAAGTACAATACGAGTGACAAAAAATGGGTAGAGGTAGGCTGCATTAATGATCCAGAGCAATCATCTCAATCAATATTTTTTGTACGAGACAATGGAATTGGTATTGACGAGTCTCATCAAGATTTAGTTTTTCGTATCTTCAAGCGGTTACACGGACAAAAAAAATACGGTGGTGGTACAGGTGCGGGTTTAACAATTGTCAAAAAAATTATCGAGCGCCACGGAGGCCGCATCTGGGTTGAATCAAAATTGGGACAAGGCACAACCTTTTTCTTTACGTTAGCAGGAGAATAGCACGCGATGCCTAGCAGTCTTACTCCACCTTTCTTTGATTCCAGCAAGAAACTTTTACTTGTTGTTGAAGATAGCGAAGAAGACTACGAGGTTTTCTTACGTTCTGTTAAAAAAAGCGATGTTGATTGCTATATTTTTCGCTGTGAAACAGGTGAAGAAGCTTGGGATTTTCTTAATAATGAGAAAGTTTCTGACGGTTTACCATTGCCTGTTTTACCGTCAATGATTCTCCTAGATCTCAATTTGCCCGGTATGGATGGCCAAACTATTTTAAGCAAAATTAAGTCTGACCCGAAATTAAAGCTGATTCCTGTGATAATCTTTAGTACTTCTTCTAGTTCCAAAGATATTCAAAGCTGCTATGAGAATGGTGCAAATGCTTATGTAGTTAAGCCTATGGATATTTTGAAAATACGTGATCACATAAACATCCTTTTAAAACATTGGCTCGAAGTTAATGTTTATGACTCTAATTTCTTGTAGCCTCATAAAAATTCAAATAGCTATCAACTAATCTTCTTATATTTATCTTTCCGAGTGAACTATGAAAGCAGTCAAAATCTATAAAGTATTAATTGTTGAAGATTCTAGTGCAGATTTTGAATTGTACCGAGAATATCTCAGAACAGATGAAGCTTATCAATATGAATTAGTTCATGTAGATGTCGGCATAGATGGCTTAGATTACATTATTAATCAAACACCTGATTTCATTTTGGTGGATTTTTCGTTACCAGATATGGATGGAATTCAGTTTATTGAAGCCGTCCGTAAAATCAATATTTTCCCAAATATTCCGATCATCATGCTCACTGGTCAGGGAAATGAGGCGATCGCCCTGCAAGCGATGAAAAATCATATCGAAGATTATTTGGTTAAAAGAGATCTCAATCGCAAAAAATTCCTCAATGCAATCTACCGTTTGATTACAATTTATGAGAATAATAAAATTGACCTTACCGCCAGAACAATCAATATTCTTTTAGTCGATGATTCACTACAAGATCTCGCTCTGTACGAAAGATTTTTACACAAAGATCCAGACTCAGCTTTCAATGTCTGTACAGCTAATTCAGCCAAAGAAGCATTACAAATCTTTCAAAATAGACAATTCGATCTCGCTGTTGTTGACAACGGTTTACCCGACGAAGATGGTTTGAAATTGTCAGTCAAATTTAAAGATTTTGCGATGACTGATCAATTTCCAGTCGTCATGGTGACAGGAAGCGGTAATGAACAATTGGTGGTAGACGCCTTAAAAAACGGCATATCTGACTACTTAGTTAAGCAGTTTGTCACACCAGATAGCTTTCGAAAAACCATAAAAGATGCCCTCTACAAATCAAATATTTTATCCCAACTTAACAAGACGCAATTCCAGAAAAATCTTCTTTCAAAAATAAGTTTAAACATTCGCCAATCTTTAGAACTAAATTCGATTTTAGAAACAGCAGTTATTGAAGTCCAAAAATTTTTACAAGCTAACCGTGTTCTAATTTACAAAATTGATGGCGAAAATAGTTCTATTGCAGCCGAAGTAATAGAAGGCCCTTTCCTCAAAGTACGTGGACTTGAAAGAAGCGATACTTTTTTTGAGGAAGAACAAAATCAGAAACCATACATTTATGATAATCGCAAACAAATTATCAGTAATATCCAAGCAGAAAATGTGGATGATTCCTATCGAGAATTGTTAGAACGATTGCAAGTAAAATCGATTATTTCAATCCCAATTATTCTCGAAAATCTAGCGGATCCATTGTGGGGAATATTAACAATCCATTTCTGCGATCGCTATCATCACTGGGAATCCTCAGAAGTTGCTTTCCTGCAAGAATTAAGCCTACAAATAGGGGTTGGTATTCAACAAGGATTACTTGTTGAAGAACTAAAAAAAGAGCGAGACCGCGCTAATGCTGCAACCGAATCAAAAAGTGTTTTCTTGGCAAATATGAGCCACGAAATCCGCACACCAATGAATGGTATTCTCGGCATGGCTGAGATTTTGGCCTTAAGTAATTTGAGTGATCAGGCAAAAGATTATGTCAACATCATTCAAAGTAGCGGTAATAATTTACTTAATCTAATCAACGACATTTTAGATTTATCAAAATTAGAGTCAGGGAATATTACCCTCAAGAGTGAAGGCTTTTTTATAGAGACGTTAGTTAAAGAAACAGCTCATTTCTTTCAAGCTGCTTTAGGGAAAAAAGACTTGAAATTTTCTTGGGAAATAGAAGCCGATTTAGCGAAGAAGTATACTGGTGATCCTGACCGGATTAAACAGATTTTAATCAACCTAATTGGCAATGCTATCAAGTTTACAAATAAAGGCGAGATAAATTGTAAACTTCAATCAGAGCCACCTTATGAGTCTTATAGGGTAAGCCAACTATCGGCGGGTCAATGCTCGCTTTATTTTACTATCCAAGACACGGGTATGGGGATTAGTTGTGCAGATCAAGAAAAGCTATTTAAACCTTTTTCTCAAGTAGATAATTCCACAACAAAAGCAGTTCAAGGAACAGGTTTAGGACTGTCTATTTGCAAAAACTTAGTGGAAATGATGGGCGGCGAAATAGGAATCGACAGCAAAGAAGGGGTCGGTTCCACATTCTGGTTTAGCATTGTTTTGGAATGTTCAGAAGCAGGTAACCAAGATGGAGAAAGCTGCGAAATTGATGGGAATGTAAATGGTTATTCGCCAATAGAAGGGTTGAAAATATTAGTAGTAGAGGATAATTTAATTAATCAAACTGTCGCGATTCATCAGCTCGAAAGATTAGGTTATGTCTGTGATATTGCAAATAATGGACAAGAGGCTTTAGAAGTCTTAGAAAAATCTGATTACGATCTAGTTTTGATGGATTGTCAAATGCCAATTTTGGATGGTTATGAGACAGCAAAAAAAATCCGCAGAAACAAATCAACTAAAGATTTAGTGATTGTTGGTTTGACAGCTTATGCGATGAAAGGGGATCGAGATAAATGTTTGGCTGCTGGAATGAATGATTATCTGACAAAACCCTATAGTATTGCTGAAATTCAATCTATTTTTGATATTTGGCTAACTGATACTTCATCTAATGTTTAAAGCTTTTTTCGAGTATTAAGGTACGACGGCGATCGCCCTCCCTTTTCTCATAGATGAGCTTTAAATCGGTGGGTTACGCTCGATATAAATCGTTGGTTTTAGCGATGAATCATCACTCGCTTCACCCATCCTACAATTTATTAAAGTTGTTTGATATCAACAAATCGATTCCATGCGTCAAGGATTTTAACCATAGTTTTTTCAGTGACAGCACGTGTCTTCTTTTTATTCTTTAAACGAACTCTTTCCGTAAGATTGAAAAAAGAAGTGAATTGTCCTTTTTTTCGTTCTTGTTCTATTGCTAAAGCCGCACCCGTGCCTTTTTTTCCTTTAATACCAGCAGACTGCAGTTTAGCTACTAACTCTGGATAAGTACCATTATTAAAAAAATCCAAATGATCTTGATCGCATGGAACTAAACTTTTAACCTCGCAAAACTTTTTATCGAGATTGGCTAACAAATCAAATTGCAATCTAGAGATTTCAAATTTCAGCTGATCTTGAAGATGTGCTGATAGATTTTTCTCTAAAGTGGCGATCGCCTGACTATCAATCCCAACACCACTTACTGTCGTACTCACAGAGTTGGTTTCGGTAGAATTGTAAAGATTATATTGCTGCTGAAATAAGGCTTGATTATCTTTTTTGGTAACAATTCCTCTAATCAATTCAAAATCATCATTTATTTCCCTTGCTCTAACCGCAGCATAATATTCGAGATGCCCAAATATAATCTCAAAATTTTCTAGATCAATACGTTGAACTAAAATTGGTTTAACATTCCCCCCCGCTTCTAAATAATTATTAGCCAAGTCATCAATTTCCTCTTTAGAAAACTTAGACCTAGGCTCAGAACTACTCAGGGAAACAATGTCTAACAGTTGAATATCAAGTAAATTTTCTATCATTATTTAAGAATTGATTTTCTCTAAAATCTCGTCTGCTAACTTATCGAACTCACTGGCCGATACAGAATCTGGCTTGTAGTCAAAAACAGATAATGGATCAGGAATCTCATCTTCCCCATACTCAATAGTATGTTCCAAAGCTTTTGCCAAATCTTCTCTTTCAAAAATAGAAGACGACAGTACCGGAAATCCATAGCGCTCTTCTACGAGGGTACGACGTTTAGGATAGGTATATTTCACGAATCTAGAGTTTGTCGAAACTTTAGAGGGCAAAACACCAAGAACTTTTAAAGGCTCCAACCCATACATCTCTTTAACCTCATTCGCATCATTAATAATGTCACGCACATTCTTGAGCCCTTCGTTAGCAAAAGGTTTGAGATCAGAAGGAATGATTAGATATCCTGCTGTAATCAAAGCAATTCTGGCGTAGAGGTTGAGTGAGGGTGGAGTATCAATCAAGACAATATCGTAATCCTTTTCGACAGCTTTTAATTTTGATAAAAGTCTGAATTTTGAAGCTTCAATAGTCGTAAATTTATTCTCAACTTCCATCATGCTGATGTGAGCTGGAATAACATCAATAGATGATCCGGCGACAAAAGAAGCGGGGCGGGCAACATCCTTGATTTGGAATTTATCTTTCGATTCAACCAATTGTCTAATATTGTTATTTTTAATATCGTCTTCTGATTCATCGAGGAATTTAGCGAGACCAGTGGCATAGGTTGTATTTGCTTGGCTATCAAAATCAACAATCAGTACTTTCTTTCCTTTCTGTTGAAAAGCAGCGGCTAAGTTGACAACAGTAGTAGTTTTTCCGACACCACCTTTATTGTGGTAAATAGAGATAATTTTCATAGGCTTTTTTTCCTGCTTAGTTGTAGAAAAATCGATTCTAGGACTTGAGAGAGGCGGGGAAGCGAGTCGATCTCTACCTACCAGAAACTTGATTTGCTCTATTTGGGGTTTTATTTCCGTACCTGTACAGCGAAAGCAAAGCTGAACTATTTTGTTCCGCAACTCATAGATACGAAAATCTTCGCCATTCGTCAATACGCCATAGGGTGAGCGTAACTCGAACATGTATTTTCTGATCTGGGCGAAATGATGATCTAGGTTTTTCTGAGGACTTTTTGCCTCAATGATTAAGCCTAAAGGCCATTTGAAATCACTATCTAAATGACCCATTCTGGTTGTGAATACCATGAAATCCAACCGAATGTTGCCAAAAGCGACTTCTTGATACCAAGTGTTTGATGTGTAACCAAGGTTGGGCAATAAGTATTGGACAATTAATTTACTTTCGACTTCTGTTTCATTTCTATAAAGACAGCTATTAGAGATCAAAGCATCTACAAGATTTATGTTCCTTGATCATTATCTGGGAATTTGGTGATGAAAGTAAGGTGCATTGTTTGAAGTTTTGGTGAAGTGAATACAGGTCGTTTTGTAATCTAAAAATTCAATTACAGAGTGATTTGTCGGGTTGGTGGCGGTGGCGATGATTTGCCTTACTTATTGAAGATTTGAAAATCCACCAAAACCCACGGGGCTTCTAATTCGTTTTTTCGTCACGCAAAATCTCGAAAATGGTGCGTTTCAACGGATATAAATATTGCTCGTTTTTCAGAATGTTTGTGCCGTTTTCACACACCCTACAAATAGCCTGTGATCTTGAGGTAGGGTAATCCGAATCGAATTATGACGGCGATCGCCTACCTTGATTTCGCCAACCATCCGTCACAATAGAGAGCAAACTTAGAGATTTCCCCCTGTACGACCTATGGCAGTCCTCGAAAAAGGCAACATTTCGATCCATACCGAAAATATTTTCCCGATTATCAAAAAATCTCTCTACACAGACCACGAGATCTTTTTGCGGGAGTTAATTTCCAACGCGGTTGATGCCATTAGTAAAAGAAAGATGGCAAAGTTAGCGGGCGACAGCAGCGTAGACGTTCCCGATGGCGAAATTATTCTTGCAGTCGATTCAGAGAAAAAGACCCTCTCCATCACCGATAACGGCATCGGGATGACCATCGAAGAGATCAAAAAATATATTAACCAAGTTGCATTTTCCAGCGCGACAGAATTTATTGAAAAGTACGGTCAAGATCAAAACGAATTGATCGGTCACTTCGGTCTCGGTTTTTACTCCGCCTTTATGGTGGCAAGCAAAGTAGAAATCGAAACCCTTTCTTGTAAAGATGGCTCCGAAGCGATCCATTGGTCTTGTGACGGTTCTCCAGAATTTGAACTCAGTGCCAGCGAAAAAGACACCATCGGCACAACCATCACTCTCACCCTGATGGAAGAGGAAACCGAATATATCGAAGACCAGCGCATTAAGCAGCTCGTTAAAACCTATTCGGACTTTATGCCCGTCGCGATCATGTTCAACGATGAGCAGATCAACAAGCAACGCGCTATCTGGAAAGAGTCTCCTCAAAATCTTACCGATGAGGACTATCTAGAGTTTTACCGCTATCTCTACCCCTTCCAAGAAGAGCCGCTGCTCTGGGTACACCTCAACACTGACTATCCTTTCATGCTCAACGGCATTTTATATTTCCCGAAGTTGCGCCCCGATGTGGATGTGACCAAAGGACAAATTAAGCTGTACTGCAATCAGGTTTTCGTCAGCGATCATTGCGAAGAAGTGATTCCCGAATTTTTGATGCCCCTACGCGGCGTTGTGGATAGCACCGACATTCCCCTTAACGTTTCCCGGAGTGCTCTGACGAATCACCGCACGGTTCGCCGCATCTCTGATTACATTGCGAAAAAGGTGGGCGATCGCCTGAAAACTCTCTACCGCGATGACTATAGCGACTACGTAAAAGGCTGGGAAGATATCGGTACTTTCGTGAAATATGGCAGTATCCGCGACGATAAATTTAAGGCGCAAGTCGAAGATATTCTAATTTATCGCACCACTTTCGAGGCCGACGCAGCGAAGCCCGAAGAGCCTAAAGTCGAAGTCCAGAGCGGCGACAGTGATGCTTGGGATGATGTGACGCCAGAAGGGGCGATCGCCACCGAGCCTTACACCACCCTGAAGGATTATTTAGAGCGCAACAAAGAAAAGCACGAAAATAATGTGTTTTATTGCACCGATGCTGGCGGCCAAGCGACCTACATCGAACTGTACAAAAACCAAGGTTTGGAAGTCCTTTACATGGACTCCTTTATCGATACCAACTATTTCATTCCTTTCCTAGAGCGGGAATTTACCGATGTGAAATTTGCCCGAGTGGACTCCGAGCTAGACGAGAGTTTGGTGGAAGAAGATAAGGCTAGCGAAATCGTTGACCCCACCACTAATAAAACCCGCGCTGATGTGATTAAAGAGGTTTTCGAAACGGCGATCGCCCAATCCACCGTCGAGATCAAAACCCAATCCATTAAGTCCGGTGATTCTCAGTCCGCTCCCCCAGCAATGGTCTTAGTCCCCGAAGCCATGCGCCGGATGCAGGAAATGACCGCCATGATGCAACAGAGCACCATGCAATTCCCCGACAGCCACACGCTGATGATCAACACGGCTCACCCTTTGATCGAAAACATCTACCAACTCAGCCAAGGGTCTATCGTTCAGGCGGACGGTTCTTCTTCCAACAACGAAACCATGACTCTTCTTTGCAAGCACGTGTACGACTTAGCGTTGATTGCTCAAAAAGGTTTTGACGCTGACGGCATGAAAGCATTCGTTGAACGTTCTAACCAAGTACTGACTCGTTTGAGTGAGAAGTAAGCCCAGCAAGCTCTAACTAAATTACTAGCCAGATCAGCTAATTGGCATTAAATAAAAATCTATTTTTTAGAGAGGAGACAATCAAAATGGCTCCTCTTTTTTTGTCTAAATTAATTAGCAATTTACTAGCAAAAATATAAGTCCTTAATGCTTCGGGCGAAAAATACCAAATACCGATGTGTAGCCGTGTAAAAACGTGCGATCGCCAACCGGGCCAATTTCGCCATTACAGAAAAAGCCTCCTAAACTCGGTGTTGGCAAGGCAGACGCAAACTTATTCGCATCAAAATTCAACTCCCCGTATAACCCCTTGCCGCGCCCCATACAAGAAAACATCAACGCACCATAAGGACTCGCCAAATCTGGTTGCTTCTCACGATATTGATCCAGCAATACAGACAAATCCTCAGCAGAAGTTTCCGCATCCCGTAGATGAAACTGAATTCGCTGACCTGACCGAATGCGATCGCCAACAGCCATAGCCCCAGTTTTCGGATCAACACCCAGCAAATTACGAATTAAAAAATCACCATGAATCAGCTTTAACTTAAACTCATTCATCGCAATCCCAACAAACAACGAATCCTGCGCCAAAACCTGATCCTCAGCATCCAAACTCGATAACAATTCCTGCAATAATTTTAGCGGCGCACCAGACTTGACCGTTTCACCATCTTTGTTCAGCGACAACTCAGTGATGATATTACGTTCGCTCTGATTAATCTGATACACCTCCCCAATCGGACGACAACCCTGCGCCACAATTGCATCCACTTGAATATTGCCCGCCAAAGCCACACCGACTGTCCCTTCACGCAACATATTCGACGTTTCTGTTTTTCCCGCTTCGTAGCAAAATAAGCCATTCGCTACGCCCATACCGCCAGAACTCGCCAAACCGCCCAATTTCACAGAAGCTGGATAGGCGAAATCGAGACCAGCTAGTAAGTCGTTGATGCTAGAAGAAAATGGATCGGCGAACAGTAAAAAGCTGGGTTCTGTATCGGCCGCCAGCTCAAACATTTCTGTCCAAGCATCGGGCGAACTGTCTGGGTCTGGTAAGTCTTTTTCGCTGAGCTGAAACGGCTTAATTAGCACTTCTGGCAAATGAGCCACGGTCAAACTCAGGGCTGGACGATCTTCTAATTCTTGGGGTTGCTGCTCTGGATCTGTGCCGATGATGCTAGCGCCACCGCAACCGATCAAAACTTTGCAGGGTAATTTTTCGGTTAGTAGTTCGACCACGCGCGAGTATTCACTGGTAAAGGCCGCAGAGATAAAGAGAATGCCTAAATCTACCGAACTGGTAAATTTGTTTTCGATCTGGGTAACAACCTCGTCGATTGCTCCTTCAAGGGATGCACGGGTGGATAGTGCATTGAACCATTGAAATCGGTCAGTCATTATTGTTTCCTTCGGCTACGGTGATTTGGCGCGCACGGTTACTTTATTAAAAAAGTGTAGCGATTTTCTTTACTTTTCTAAAATACGGCGATCGCCACTAGCAAAATTGGCTGGGTTTGATGTCTTAATTTTTACGACAGATTTCTTGCTCCTTTTCAAAATCGATCCAGAAAATACGGCGCAGCTTTGCTATAAAAAGTGCTGGTTGTGACAGAAATTCGGCGATCGCCACGCGCTTTGTAACAGAATATTACAGAAAAAGCGTCATGACGCTATAGAGGCTTGACGGTGCAAAAAAGCATGATTAAAGTAATACGGTATACCCCACCGGGTAAAGTTCCAGCCTAATCGTATGCAAGACAAGCAAAAAGTTACTCTCTATCTGCCCACTGTGATTCACCGTCAGCTCAAAATCAAAGCTGCACTGGACACAGATTCAATGTCTTCCCTTGTGGAAAAGGCCATTGATTTTTACCTCCAGCACCCTGAAGTGGTCGAGGAGGTGCAAGAGACACACGGACAAACCCACCGTGTCCACATCTGTCCTGAATGTGAAGGGGCGGTTGTGTTACGGGATGGGCAGTTGGTTTCGATCAAAAGTCAGCCGACTGTATTGCTCGATGAAGAGATTGCTCAAGATCTGCAAAACGCAAAAGACAATGCGGACGACACTGAGCTAATCACAATTTCTTAAGGCGATCGCCGCCGCTTCTGTATCCTTTCTATCTGGTCGATACTATGAAAGAAGAACTAAACACTCTCATCCAAGCGAAATATCCGCTGGTGTATCTCATTACCCCAGAAGAAGAAAGAGCAGAAGCGGCAATCTCTCACATCTCCCAACTTTGTGAGTACGAAAAAGTGTTTGTCTGGACAATGACCCACGGCTTGGTCGAGTACGGTTCAGAGCGGAAGCCTCAACCCCGCACCTTATCGGCTGAAGCTGCGATTCGGGAAGTGATTAACTATCAAGATCCCGGTATCTTCATTTTCAAAGATCTCCATCCTTTTCTCGATGACCCCAGCACTGTCCGCTGGATCCGTGAGGCGATCGCCGCATTTAAGCACGGGCCAAGCAAGCACATTGTGCTCATGTCGCCCTACCAGAAAGTCCCCCTCGAACTCGAAAAAGACGTCGTTGTTTTAGATTTTCCCTTACCGACTTTAGACGAGCTTGATCTTGTCCTAACTCGGCATCTTTCCCCCCAACATCCAGTCAGCGCAGCCGCCCGCGAAAAACTCCTCAAAGCAGCTCTTGGTCTAACCAAAGACGAAGCCGAAAAGGTTTACCGTAAAGCCCAAGTCAAAGCAAAGCGTCTCACCGAGAGCGAAGTAGACATTGTTCTCTCAGAGAAAAAACAGCTCATTCGCCGTAACGGCATCCTCGAATTTATCGAAGAAGACGAAACGATTGATTCTATCGGTGGCCTTGAAGAACTCAAACACTGGCTCAAGCAACGCTCTAACGCTTTTACCGAAGCCGCCAGAGAATATGGCTTACCTCAACCCAAAGGCATGTTGATCCTTGGCGTACCCGGTTGCGGTAAATCACTACTCGCAAAAACGACCTCCCGTCTGTGGGGCTTACCCCTACTGCGTCTCGATATGGGTCGCGTTTATGACGGATCGACAGTTGGTAAATCAGAAGCAAACCTCCGCAGCGCGCTCAAAACTGCTGAATCCATTTCCCCAGCCATTCTCTTCATCGACGAATTAGATAAAGCCTTTGCTGGTGCTGGCGGTTCTTCCGATTCTGATGGCGGTACATCCAGTCGGATCTTTGGTTCCTTCCTCACATGGATGCAAGAAAAGTCTTCTCCCGTTTTTGTCATGGCAACGGCAAACCGTGTTGATCGCCTACCCGGCGAGTTTTTGAGAAAAGGTCGTTTTGATGAAATCTTCTTCGTCGATCTGCCTAACTCTAACGAACGAGAAGACATTTTCAGGATTCATTTAGACAAGCGTCGTCCAGAAAATGAACGTTTTGACTGTGCCCAGTTGGCAAAAATTTCTGAAGGTTTTTCCGGTGCAGAAATTGAGCAAGCAATTATCGCTGCAATGTACGAAGCGTTTGCTCAAAATCGAGAGTTCACTCAACTTGATATCATCTCTGCAATCAAGTCAACTCTCCCGCTTTCACGCACCATGACAGAACAGGTCAGCGGTCTTCGCGATTGGGCGAGACAGCGGGCTAGACCTGCGTCGGCTTCCGTGGCTGAGTATCAGCGCATGGAGTTCTAACAAGGCTTAATCCCTCCCAGATTAAGGTCAATAAGATTCCCAGCTTATTGGCATCAAGTCCACTTTTTTCTAGTGGCATTTCACTCAAAACTCAAACCTAACTGTTGTTGTTTTTTTCGGAGAACTATTCCTATGTCTCACTTTAGTACTTTACGCACGAAAATCACTGACGCTGAAGTCCTCAAGTCTTCTTTGCAGGATCTCGGGATCTCGGTCAATACTGATGCTGCTGTTCGTGGTTACAATAGCCAGCAGATCCAAGCGGACATCGTCGCAACTCTTGAAGGTGACTATGATCTCGGCTGGACGCGCAATTCTGATGGTAGCTTTGATCTGATTGCTGATCTTTGGGGTGTTGCGAAAAAGCATAATCAGACTGAGCTGATCAACTCGATCAATCAGAAGTATGCGGTGAATAAGACGCTTGCTGAGGTTAAGCAGCGCGGTCTCAACAATGCCAACGTTAAGCTGGTTTTGCAAAATTAATTTTTAATGTGTTCCCACAAATTCTGAGGGCTAGTCTACATCTGAAGGCTAGCTCTTTTTTGTGGGGATTTGAGCGTAGTTGGTCGTTAAAATATTTCTGTGGGCAACGCTTTTGGGGCGATCGCCAAATCTTGTTCCAGAGCAAAGTGAAAGCTAATTCGAATGTAAAAATTGTTATTGATAAAGAATTACTGAATTTTATAACTATCTCTAGAGTCAGTCATTTAAAATTTTAGATTCAAGCAGGAAGCTTGAACCAATTAAAGGTTCAAATATCAGAATTTGCCAAAAACGTACTGATATTTGATCGTATTTATCAAAGACATTATTAGAACAGATGACAGCCGAAAAAAATTGCTTTGTGGTTGGGATTGGAGCTTCGGCTGGCGGCTTAAGAGCCTTAGAAGAATTTTTTGATAATATGCCGTCGGATACTGGTGCGGCATTTGTGGTGGTACAGCATTTATCGCCAGATTTTAAGAGCTTGATGAAAGAGCTTCTGGAGCGGCATACGCGGATGACGGTGAAGCGGGTGGTGGACGGCATGGTGGTGGAAGCAAACACTGTGTATCTGATTACGCCTCGTAAGAATTTAATCATCAAAAATAATACGCTGACGCTGATCAAGCAGAGCAAACCGCCACGACAACAGCCTAATTTTCCGATTGATATTTTCTTTGATTCTCTGGCGGAGGATTATGGCGATCGCTCGATGGGTATTGTGCTGTCAGGAACGGGCAGCGACGGTACGCGGGGATTGCAGAGCATTAGTGAGGCGGGTGGTCTCACTTTCGTGCAAGCACCAGCTTCAGCAGAATTTGATGGGATGCCCCATAGTGCGATCGCCACCGGGATGATCGATCAAGTTTTAGGAGCAGATGAAATTGCCCAAACGATCGCCAAACTGCTAAAAATGCAAGAGTCTGGCGATGTCCAACAAGAGTTTTTGTTACCAGAACTCGAATCCACCAAGTTACGGTCGATTATCCAGATCCTCAATCAATACGAAAATCTCGATTTTTCCTACTACAAACCCAGTACTTTGGGTCGTCGTATTTATCGCCGCTGCTCCTTGAGTGGCTATGTTCAACTGAGCGAATACATCGACCATCTCAGAACCTCAGAAGAAGAGCGGGTGCTCCTGAGAGATGATTTGATGATCGGTGTGACTCGCTTTTTTCGAGATGCTGAAGCTTGGAAATACCTCGATCAAAAAGTATTACCCGAGCTAATTAGCTCTCTCGAAATGGGTCAGCAGCTCCGCATTTGGGTCACCGCTTGCTCCACCGGAGAAGAAGCTTACTCGATGGCGATCGCCGTCGATGAAGTAATTAACCGCCTCAACAAACACATTAACGTCAAAATCTTTGCCACCGATATCGATAACACGTCCCTCGCCACAGCCTCTGACGGTATCTATCCAGAAAGCATCGCCAACGAATTATCCCGCCAACGCATAGAGAAATACTTCACCTTCCGTGATCGCAGCTTTCACATTTCTCGCACCCTCCGCGAGAGCATCATTTTCGCACCCCACAACCTTGCCAAAAACGCCGGATTTACTCGGATGCATCTGATCAGCTGCCGCAACGTTCTGATCTACATGCAGCCAACCCTCCAGCAGCACGTGATGCGAATGCTGCACTTCTCCCTAATGCACAAAGGCATACTTTTCCTCGGCGCAGCAGAAACCCCCGGCGACCTCTCCGAAGAATTCAACCCCGTTTACGAACGCTGCAAAATTTACCGAAAACGCCGCAATATTCGCCTCCCTATCCTGACTCACAACCTCGAATATCTCGTTCCCTCATCTCCACGCCCCGTAGTCAATCGGCGTGCCGCCGGGACCCAAAAGTTTGACCCTGTCCTCAACGCCGCTTTTAGTTCCTTCGTTAAACGTCGTACCTGTTCCTGTTTATTAATCAATGACAACCTAGAACTATTCCATGTCGTAACCGATGCTGTCGGCATTATCCAAGTGCCCGAAGGTAGCATGACAAGAATGATTGCCGATCTAGTGCCAGAAGAACTCCGCTTGCCGATCAACACCGCGCTACACCGTGCCAAGCGCGAACAGAAACCCGTACTTTACGGCAGCATCCAATTCAATCCCGGTAACGATATTGTCCGCTCAGTCAATCTCGAAGTCATCTACTCCGCCGCTGATACGCGTGTCAATGACTTCTTCATGGTGATCATCGACAACGAAGAACGTGTCGCTGCAACCAAATCAGTAGAAGCGTTCCAACAAGATGCAGAAGCGACTCAACGTATTTTTGAGCTGGAGTACGAATTACAGCAGAACCGCGAAAATCTTCAAGCGACCATCGAAGAATTAGAAACAACTAACGAAGAACAGCAAGCCACCAATGAAGAACTATTAGCCTCCAACGAAGAATTGCAAAGTACCAACGAAGAATTGCATTCAGTCAACGAAGAACTCTATACCGTCAATACTGAGTATCAAACTAAGATTCGTGAATTGACAGAGCTGACAAACGACGTTGATAACTTATTACGCAGTAGCGAAATTGGGGTTATTTTCTTAGATCAAAATTTACGTGTGCGCAAATTTACCCCTGCAGCAACGCCTGCGGTCAACTTAGTCGTGACGGATGTTGATCGTCCGATTCAGCACATTACACACAATTTAGACTGCACCGATTTGCTAGCACTTTTACAACAAGTTTTAGAGGAGGAAGAGCCGATTGAAAAAGAGGTTTACTTATCTAGAAGCAAACATAATCTGTTGATGCGTATTTATCCTTATTTACGAGATGACGGTGATGCTCAGGGTTTGGTGATTACGTTTATCAACATCGACGAAATCAAATCGATTCAAAAGGCTCTGCAATTGCGCACTGATGAACTAGAAACTATTTATTCAACTTCGCCTGTTGGTTTTGCGTTGTTTGATGAAGAATATCGCTATCTGCGGATCAACGATGTGATGGCAGAAATTAATGGGATCGCTGCAGAAGAGCATTTGGGTAAGACTGTCGGGGAAGTGTTGCCGGCGATCGCCTCTGAAGTAGAGCCTATTTTTGAGCAGGTCTTAACGACGCATCAACCATTGCAAAATATAGCGGTACAGGGGACAACACCGGCTAAACCGAATGTGATGCGAAATTGGATCGCCAACTATTTGCCTGTAGATTTGCCGGATGGTCGGGTAGCGGTTAATGCTGTTGTGATTGAGGTGACGGAGTTGAAGCAGGCGCAAGCGGCGTTGCGTCAGAGTCAGGAACAGTTGGAAGACTTGATGCGTTCTAGTCAGACAATTTTGTTTAGGTGTCTGCCTGAACTGGACTATCAAGTAACGTTCATCAGTGATAATGTGCTGCAAGTTTTGGGTTATTCGCCGCAAGAATTTTTAAGTGAGGCAGATTTTTGGAAGGAGCATTTGCATCCTGAAGATCAGGCTCGTATTTTTATGGGTTTGGCTCAGTTCTTGGAGTCGGGGGAGACGGCAGAGATTTATTCGCATGAGTATCGGTTTTGTTGTGCGGACAATTCTTATCGTTGGTTTTTCGTGCAGTTGCGGTTGATGTGTGATGAGGCGGGTGATGCTCAAGAATTTGTGGGCTACTGGGTTGATATTGATGATCGCAAGGCGGCTGAGCAGTTGATTGATCGGCAGATTCAGCGGGAACGCTTGATTAAACAAATCACGGACGAAATTCGCCAAAGTCTTGATTCTCAGCAAATTTTTGAGTCGGCGGTTAACAGTATTGGTGCAGCGTTCAAAATAGACCGTTGTTTACTACGTACTTACCGTCCCAGAAAAGATCGTGACGAAACGGCTCGGCAGAATTTGGCGCTGGTGGCAGAGTATCTCCGAGAGGGTGTTGCTGCTGTTGGGGAGATCTTTTTGAGCGAGATTGAGCAGGATCCATTTTTTGAGCGGGTACTGAATCAGGATCGGGCGATCGCCGTGAATGACATTACCCAAGACCATTCCCTATCGAGCCAACGGGAACGTTACCAAGCGTTAGGGATTGTTTCGTTGCTGGCCATCCGCACTTTTTATCAGGGCGAACCCAATGGCCTTATTGCCCTGCACCATTGCCAACCGACGCCTCATCATTGGACGTCAGAAGAAATTCAGTTACTCGAAATTGTTGCCGCTCAAGTTGGGATTGCGATCGCCCACGGAGAACTGCTTCAACGAGCGCAACACGGTCAGAACGAGCTATTTCAACAAAATCTGGCCTTGGAAACAGCAACAAAACAAGCCAACGCCGCCAGTAATGCGAAAAGCGAATTTCTGGCGAATATGAGTCATGAAATTCGAACGCCGATGAATTCTATTTTGGGTTTCTCTGAACTTTTACACAATTTTATTGAAGACAAAAAAGGACAGCAATATCTACGTTCAATTCAATCAAATAGTAAAACACTACTCACTTTAATCAACGATATTTTAGATTTATCTAAAGTCGAAGCTGGACAGTTAGAACTGTCTTATACATCAGTACATTTTCGATCTTTATTACACGAAATACAGCAAATATTTAGTCCTCGCGCTTCAGAGAAATCAATTGAACTTATTTGTTTTGTCGAAGATGATGTGCCAAACGTTGTCTATTTAGATGAAATCCGCCTACGACAAATTCTGTCTAATTTATTAGGTAATGCGTTGAAATTCACAGAACATGGCAAGGTAGAAATTAATGTTCGCTGCGTTGATATAATGAAAGAAGAATCGTGTGAAGAAAAAGCCAATTCCTCTAAAGTTTCTAGCAGCTATTTAGACTTAGAGGTTGCGGTAAAAGATACAGGCATCGGCATGACAGAAACAGAGCAAAAAATCATTTTTAATGCATTTCAGCAAGCGGAGAGTAAAGCAGAGCGAAAACATGGTGGCACAGGTCTTGGACTAACGATTACAAGACGTCTGACTGAAGTGATGGGCGGTACAATTTCAGTCGAAAGCGCGATCAATCAAGGTAGTACTTTTACATTGAAATTTCCCTGTATTCAGGTTTCATCGGAGGAGATTCCTCAAAGGTTTATTTATAATAATAATCAACCACGATTTGATCGATTGTTTAGCTTAAAAATTCTAATCGTTGATGATGTGCCGTCAAATCTCGAATTGTTATCAGCTTATTTTAGTAATACCGACCATCAAATTTCAGTTGCTGACAATGGTGTTGCGGCGCTGCAAATGGCTGAGCAATGTTTACCAGATGTCATTCTTCTGGATTTAGTGATGTTTCCACTAGATGGCAAATCTGTACTAAAAACACTTAAGAAAAATGCAAAAACCGCAAATATTCCGGTCATTATGGTGACGGCTTCTGTTCAACAACAGGACATTCAAGAGTTGAGTCCGCTTGCACAGGGCTTTTTACGTAAACCAGTCAGCAGTCAGGCGATCGCCGCTGAGCTAGAAAGATTATTTCCTGATCGTCTACGCTCAATTGCCCTGTCCAACCCAGATTCAGCCAATTCTTTAGAGAAAGATAATGCCGAGGCGATCGCCATGACGACCGAAGCAAAACAGAAATTGCCTGAGCTTATTGCCCTACTCAATACAGCCGAGCAAGACACTTGGACAACGTTGCACCAAACGATGTTACTTGATCAATTACGTAACTTTGCTCAACAGTTACAGCAGTGGGCGGCATCATATCAATGTCCAGAACTTAACCATTACGCCGCTCGATTAAATCATCAAATTGAAACTTTCGATTTAGTGAATCTTTCCGACACAATGGCCGGGTTTCCTAATGTCAAATCTCAACTAGAACAACTACTCAAATAATTTTTTATGTAGTCACGCTATACTCTTTAGTGACACATTTTGCTAAGTCTCCTAATATTTTAATTAAAAGAGACAACATCGCTTTCCTATCGAAAAAATTTTAATTTTATGGAATCATCCACCATCAAACCAGACCGCAGCAAAATACTCATCGTTGATGACCAACTCAACAATATCCAAGTGTTGATTCCTGTTCTAGAAGTTCATGCAAATTATTCTATTGCCTATGCCCTTAGCGGTTCAGAAGCATTAGAGCGCATAGAAGCAATTAATCCAGATCTCATTCTTTTAGACTTATATATGCCAGAGATGAGTGGCTTAGAGGTTTGCCAAATAATCAAAAATAATCCTCAGCATAAAGACACACCTATTTTGTTTCTTACAGCTAGCCATGAAGATGAAAGTTTGGTCGCAGCTTTTGAGTGTGGTGCAGCAGATTACGTTACGAAGCCTTTCAAAATGTCAGAATTACTTGCAAGAGTGGAAATCCACTTGAAGTTGAGAAAGCAAACGCAAGAAATTCAACGTAATCAAAGAAAGCTTGATGCAATTGTCAATAATATCAAAGATGGCATTGTTGTTGTTGATTTGGACGGAATTGTTCGTTTTGCAAATCCTGCAGCAGCGCAAATGTTTGATAAGCCATTGTCAGTGCTAATTGGCAGTAAATTTGGTGCTCCTATCGTTAAAGAAAAACTTAGCAAAATAGAAATTGTTAAGGGTAACGGTGAGGTTGGTGTCGCAGAAATTACGGTTGCGGAGTCTGAGTGGGAAGATCAGCCTGCTGCGATTGCGATTATTGGGCTACGAGATGTTAGTGAGCGTGAAGAATCCTAGAGGCAAATAAGTTTAGGACAAAAAAGTCGGAGAATTATAAAATCTCTGACTCTTAAAGCTGGCGATCGCCGCAACATCTAAACACTTTCAAAAAGCATTCTGAAACCCGTTTAATGCAATCAAAAAAAAAGCTCAAACACTAACGGTTTGAGCTGATATTTAAATTAAATTCACAACATTTACAGCAGTTGAATATCGAAATCAAGCGTGCAAATCAATTTAAGCTTCAGGCTTCACGGCACATTGAATCGTGCGTAATGTCGCAGCCGCAGCATAGTTACGCTGAGCAGCAGTATTAGGTAAGAAGCGATCGCCAGCCTCTTGGAAAGGCGTTGCAACTTTGCAGTAAGCAGACATCGTTTGCGTCAAGCTGCTTGCCCAGTGGCCACCCATATCAACAAAAGAGAAAGCAGTATTTTGCGCTGTTAGATTGCTACCCTTGCCTTGAACTTGTTCAGCGTATTCAGCAGTACGACGGAGAATCGCCATCAATTCAGCACGAGTGACGGGCTGCGTTGGCTTGAATGTACCGTCCTGATAACCGCTCACAATATTATTCTGTTGTGCCCAAGCGATTTTTGCAGCACTCCAACGATTTGAGGCAACATCCGGATAAGCAGAGGAAGAGACATTGGTCGCAACTTGGACATTGCTATTGGGAATGGTTTTGAGGCTCTCAATCGCCATCGAGACTAATTGCTCACGGGTGAGCGAGTCTTTCGGACGGAAAGTGTTGTCACTGAAACCAGCGATAAAGCCAACATTAACGGCTTGGGCAATTTCGGTGCGGTAAATATCACCCGCGACATCTGTAAAGCGAGAAGTTGTATTGTCAGTCGGAGGGGTAACTACAATAGGCGGTGTTGTGCCTGTACCTGTTGAATCGAGGGTAATAACTTGGCTACCATCGGCAGAGAAATAGAAGTGACCGAGTGGCTTGTTTTCGTATGTACGACGAGTGAAATCCCAGCCGGGTAAGAGGTCAATCTTCATATAGTCGTTCACTAAACCATTGCTCTCACCGATCAAAATTGCAGGTTTACTGCGATCGCTTGGAGTTGCAATCAGACGAAGGTTAGTTGCCGATGGAACCATGCGCAACAGATATTTTTGACCGAGGTCTTCGCCATCGATCCGCATGGAATAGCCGTTACTGTCGGTACTACGACGACAATCGCTAGTAAAAACGAAGTTCAACAGTAGGGGATCTACGACAGTTGGATTGCTACCGGACTCTGTCCAGCAGTCTCTTTTGCCAGCAAATTGTTCGACAACGAGTAAGTTATAAGCCCCTGTTTTCAGCGGCACGGCGATCGCCGCCATATTACTTTGGTTGATGTTATCTTCGCCGAAAATACTTTGAGCCTGAGCACTCTGGAGCGGTGCAAAACTAGCCAAAACAGTAGTGGCGATCGCCGAAAGTTGGAGAGGTAGAGCGGATTTAAACATTATTGAATGTTCCCTTATGAATGTAGTTCACTGCTCTTATTAGACTGGATTTTCGTGCTTTTGAGCCATTTATGATGACAGTTTTACAATTGTCCATCCTCAGGTTCTGGTGGGTTTTCCGCTTGAATCTGCTTGATTGCCTCCTGTTGCTCCTCGTCGCCGTTCTTAAAAATCAAGACACGACGCGCAAACGGAATTTCCACCTGCTCACGATCAAACGCCTCTTTAATCAATTTTCTGACCAGCCGTTGCACAGCCAAATGTTTACCCGGCTTGACCTTCGTTGAGGTTCGAATTGTCAGCTCAGATTCCCCAAAATCATCCAAACCATCAATTCGCGTCGGTTCCAAGACGTCCGGGTGGATCTCTTTGACTTGTTCTCCCACATCACTCAGCACACGATACACATGGTCTAAATCCGATTCATAATCCACTCCGACAAAGACCACCGCATAAACATAATCTTTCGAATAGTTCACGATCGTCTTGATATCGCCGTTACGCACAATGTGGAGCATTCCTCCCGGCGAACGAACGCGAGTTACGCGCAAATCCATCTCTTCGACAATTCCCGTCGCGGATTCAGTCTCGATAAAATCGCCAACTAAATAGTAATTTTGCAGCAAAATCGTGAAACCATTCATCAGGTCATTAATCAAATTTTGCGCACCAAGACCAACGGCCAAACCTAAAATACCAGCACCAGCAAGGATCGGTGTCGGGTCAATCTGAAAGACGGACAAAATCGCCACGCCAGAAATAAAGTAAATGCAATAACGCACCGTATTCTGCAGCAGTGGTACGAAAGTCAGCCGTCGCCGTCGCTGAAAAGGATTTAAGTTGCCGGAGCGTAATAATAATGATTCGACGATGACGTTAGCGAGTTCAATGCCAATCGCAGCAAAGACGATAATGCCGATTACTTGGTTGGCAAAAATTGTGTATTTCGTAAAGCTCTGGAGGATTGAAACTTGATATAAAATCAGCCCGGCGATCGCCACATAGACCGCATATTCTAAACATCGTTTGACGAGGCCCAGCAGATAGCGAAAACGGGGGTAAAATCGCCACAAAGATTTCGGGTGATTGCGGATATAAGGGTCAGCTAAAACGTTGAAAGTATCAATGGCAACGAAAGCTGCTCGGACTAAAACGACGCCAAAACAAAGAATGAAATAACAGCGGACAGCCAGATAAAAGTATTGCGTAATCGCATTGGATACAAACAAAAAATTCAGGCAAACAATCAGGGCTAAGATCCACAAGCCCGTCCCTAGACTGATTTCAGCAGCCCACAAAAATCGATCCAAGCTTCGTTCGTTGGCTTTAATGTTGCGCCACGCTTGCAGGCGATCGCCCAGAGATCGTAACCAAGGCCGCAGAGAGGCGATGATCAACGTGACGAGCATCAGCAGCAAAATACTTTTAACGAGACCTAAGCCCAACATTTGCCATTGAGATCGCGGAATATTTTTAACAAAATTCCACATAAAAAGATGAACCGACTTTTGTTGGGAAAAAAGATAAATATTGATCCCGACAATCGAGACAGCACCCAGCGCTTTTGTGATATTAAAAACGCGATCAAAAATTTGGCGCGCAAAAATAAAAGGATTGAACTCTCTCTCTGGCTGAAACCATTTAGACAGACGATCTAAAGTAATGTCGATCAAAAACTGAATGATGATCGTCGCAATCAAGAACAGTAAAATCTCGGCTGCAATAATGCCTGCATCTAATAGAAGTGGACTCATGAAATCGTTAATAACTCAGTCGAATTTTGTTAGTTGAGCTTGTGAAGGACAAAATTTAGGTGGAGACTGTTCACCAAAATGGCCCGAAGTTAGACTCTCGCTATCTATCTATTTTGTCTGAACTGCTTAGTGAAAAAGAATGATTTGCCGATGTTAGGTTCCCCAGAGATGTTACTTCCCTGAGTGTGTCGTGATGAGCTAACGATGGTAACTGCCTGAGGTTGTAATGCTTCGTGTTTGTTGGGGATGATTCAAGCAAAATGTCAAATGAGCTGATTTGGAAGGAAACAGTCTGCGCATGAGCAAACAGGCGATCGCCCAACTTTCGTGTTGAATCATATTTTAAGTAGTGTGCGGCAAAGCTGAGTTGCGCCAAGCAAGACAAAACAATTTTGAGAGTCAATGCATTAACAAAAACTCTACAATATGTAAAAGTCGGCACCGCAATCTTGCAGAATATGAAGAATTATCCCTTTTCCTCGCGCCTCAAGAAAAAGCAAACTCGTACGTCTCGCTTTCAGTGGCGGGCGGGCATGGTGGGTTTACTGCTAGGTCAAGCTTTGTTGTGGGGAGGCGGAGCGGCGATCGCCCAAACCCAACCAGCCGAGAAAGAAGAGGGCATGACCTACGGTGAGCTGTTGGGCAAAGTTAAGCGAGAGCGAGTAGAGCGGTTTGTTCTCGACCCAGAGACCAACACAGCAACCGTGACACTCAATGGGCAAAACGAAGACGAAGCAGAATCGATTCAGCTCTTGAGTAATAACCAAGAATTATTAGAAGCATTGCGCGAAAATAACGTCGATTTTGAGGTTGTGCCATCGCAAGACAATTCCATGGCCTTAGCTCTTTTGACTAATATGCTCCTCATTTTTGTGTTGGTGGGAGGACTGGTAATGATTTTGCGCCGTTCTGCCGGAGCACAGAATAACGCGATGAGCTTTGGTAAATCAAAGGCGAGATTTCAGATGGAAGCAGATTCCGGCGTCGTGTTCGATGATGTCGCAGGCGTCGAAGAGGCGAAAGAAGAATTAGCAGAAGTGGTCACATTTCTGAAAGAACCTAACAAGTTCACCGCAATCGGCGCCAGAATTCCACGCGGCATGTTGTTAATTGGCCCTCCCGGTACAGGCAAAACGCTTCTTGCTAAGGCGATCGCCGGAGAAGCAGGCGTCCCGTTTTTTAGTATTTCCGGTTCCGAATTTGTCGAAATGTTCGTGGGTGTCGGTGCGTCTCGTGTGCGTGACTTATTCAAAAAAGCCAAAGAAAATGCACCTTGTCTTGTTTTTATTGATGAAATCGATGCAGTCGGTCGTCAGCGCGGCGCAGGTATTGGCGGTGGTAACGATGAACGCGAGCAAACCTTGAACCAGCTCCTGACCGAAATGGACGGCTTTGAAGGCAATTCCGGCATTATCGTGATCGCTGCAACAAACCGCCCCGATGTCCTAGACCAAGCTTTGTTACGTCCCGGCCGTTTTGACCGTCAAGTAACTGTCGATTATCCCGACCGTGAAGGACGATGGCGCATCCTTGAAGTTCATGCCAAAGAAAAGAAGGTTGATGACGAGGTTAATCTAGAGGCGATCGCCCGCCGCACCCCCGGTTTTTCTGGCGCAGATTTGGCTAATCTTTTGAACGAAGCCGCCATTTTTACCGCTCGCCGTCGCAAAAAAGCGATCACCATGGCCGAAATCAACGACGCCATCGACCGCGTAATTGCTGGTATGGAAGGCCAACCTTTGATGGATAGCAAGAGCAAACGTTTGATTGCCTATCACGAAGTTGGTCACGCGTTGATTGGTACAGTGCTCGAGAATCACGACCCTGTCCAAAAAGTAACCCTGATCCCGCGCGGACAAGCCAAAGGCATCACTTGGTTTACACCGAATGAAGAGCAAGGTCTAACAACAAAATCTCAATTCAAATCAAAAATCACCGTTTATTTAGGAGGACGCGCAGCCGAAGAAGTTGTCTTTGGTCACGACGAAGTAACCTCCGGTGCCGCCCACGATATCCAGATGCTGACCAATATGGCACGGCAAATGATCACTCGATTTGGCATGTCTGAGCTAGGGCAATTTGCTTTAGAGTCAGGCCGAGGCGAAGTGTTTTTGCGCAATGACTGGATGGGAGAACGCCCCGAATATTCCGAGGAAGTGGCCCAACGCATTGACCAAAAAATTCAAGAAATGGTCAATGAATGTTTCGCGACTGCCAAGCAGATTATTCAGGAGCACCGCACCCTTGTAGACCGCCTTGTGGAACAGCTAATCGAGGTTGAAACGATTGATGGTGAAGAATTTATTCGCATCGTTGAAAAAGCAGCAAAACCAACTATCGAGCTGAAGAAAACACCAGCCGTGTAGGGAAGATGAAAAAAATTCTTGTGGGGGGCATTCTCGGTTACCGCAAATTTGTTTCCCCCCTATTCCCGCCGAGCTGTCGCTTTCAGCCCACTTGCTCTGCCTATGCTCTAGAAGCTGTAGAGCGGTTCGGGATCTGGCGGGGTAGTCGGTTGGCGATCGCCCGAATTTTGCGCTGCCATCCTTTCCATCCCGGCGGCTACGATCCAGTCCCTCACGATTGTGATCAACACCATTAAGCTTTTTGAAATTAGATAATTTCCTAGATTTTCAGCCAAAATCCGAAACTATGACGACTACAACCGCTGCACTGCCAACCACGGACTATCAATGGACGTGGCGAGATTTTATGATCAATTACCGCTGCTGGGGCCAGACAGGTACGCCTCTGCTGCTGATTCATGGGTTTGGTGCATCCGTCGGCCATTGGCGTAAAAACATCCCAGTGCTCGGCGAATCTTACCGTTGTTATGCAATTGACTTGCTCGGTTTTGGCGGTTCTGCGAAGCCTGTTCCCAATGTCGAAGCCGAATATACATTCGAAACATGGTCAGCACAAATTCAAGCCTTTTGTGAGGACGTGATTGGTGAGCCAGCATTTTTAATTGGTAATTCGATTGGGTGCATTGCGGCGATGCAGGCGGCTGTCTCCTATCCACAGTGGGTTAAAGGAGTTGTGGCGTTGAACTTCTCATTACGCTTGCTCCATGAACGTAATTTAGCGACAGGCCCTGTCTACCAGCGTTGGGGTGTGCCACTGTTTCAAAAACTGCTCGCCCAAACCCCTCTAGGGCGAGTCTTTTTTCGGCAAATTGCCCGGCCTAAAGCGTTACGCAATGTATTGTCGCAGGCATATCACGACCCGACAGCGATTACGGATGAGTTGATCGAAATTCTGTTAAATCCAGCGCGAGAGACGGGAGCTGTAGCGGTTTTTCTGGCGTTTATTAGCTATTCTCAAGGTGCTTTACCGGATGAGCTGCTGCCACAAATGCCTTGTCCGACGGTGGTGATGTGGGGCACGGAGGATCCGTGGGAACCGATCGCCCTTGGTCGCGCCATGGTGGAGCAATATCTAGACATTCCGTTTATTCCCCTCGCTGGTGCAGGCCATTGTCCACAGGATGAAAATCCGGCTCTTGTGAATGAGCAATTGCTGTTGTGGTTAGACCAGCAGAATGCCTCAACCAACCCGAACATGAATTAATCAGACAACGCTGGTCGCAAAGCAACTTAGCGTTCTAGACGGAATAGAGTGACAGAGACAAATCTTGGGGAGTCGGAAAATCACGGCGATCGCCTGATGTTATTTTCTGGACAAGAGGCTGAGCCACAGAACTTTCTTGCTTTGTCTTGTGAGTTTGAATCGTATTTTGGATAAACCATTTATCAAAGATACGAGCCAAATCTTCTTGAAATGCTGGTTTAGCGAGATAATCATCCATACCCGCCGCAATACACTTCTGGCGATCGCCCGCCATCGCATTCGCCGTCAAACCAACAATCACCACTGCGCGCTTGTCCCCTTCCGCTTGTCGCACGGCCGCAGTCGCTTCATAACCATCCATCACAGGCATTTGACAATCCATCAACATCAAATCTACCGGATGAGCACGCCAATGCTCGACAGCTTCTAGGCCATTGACCGCACCCGTTACCCGATAGCCCATGATCTGAATTTGCTTGATGAGCACTTTGCGATTGACTAAGTTATCTTCCACAACGAGAATTCTGGGTGCAGAGCTGACAGTAGATTGTTTGATCATAATTTTTCTCGCTGGAATTTTGATAATAAATCGGTAAAATCGCCTTACGGAACAAACTTTTTTGATAAACCTGAATAAAAATCACTCAGCAAGAGCAAAAGTAGTGCTTATGTAAGCTTATGTCGGCCACAAAGTATTGGCTGAAGAGTTGATACAGAAATTATCGTTATCTAAGTAGTTGATTTTTTCTCCTGAGAAAAACTCAAGGATTCGCTAGAACCCCTTTCAACAAGCATTGTAGACGAACAATTAGGCACAATAGAAAAGTTCAGTCATGTCACTGAGCTGGGTCAGGCAATTGGCGTAGATAAAATACAAATCTTGCTAGAAAATAGATTGCATAGTATTTTCGGCTGAGGCAACGACCTTAAAAAATGAATGGACTTTACGTCAAAAGACTCAGAACATAAGCTAACTTTTTAATGAAGATAAAGCGACAATTTCGGCTTTATTTGCTGGTATTTGATTTTAAAAGAATCACTAACTGGGGAACAGACCACGCGGCTTCAGCAGTCTTAGGTTTCAGAGACATCTGTTCAGTTTGCTTTTTGCAGTAACGATTATCTCGTCTTGAGCCATAGATTTGCCCCGATTATCTAGCGAAATTCGGCTTCAGGCATCAATATTCGCAGGCATCCTTCACTCCGATTTCAGATGGAGAGGTGGCTCAAGGTTTAATATGGTTAACTAGGCTATGACCCAATGCTATCCGCACACAGTTGCTAGGATACGAGGTTCAGCGTTTCAATTCACAGGAGTTGCTAAGGCGTACATGTTTGGTCAATTTACAAGTTTCGTCGATCTGCTTCAGTACAGGGCTAACTCTCAGGCCAACAAAACAATTTTTACGTTTCTTGCTGACGGGGAAACAGAATCTGATGTTTTGACCTACGGCGACCTCCACACTCGCGCTCAGGCGATCGCCGCCTTTTTACAAACATATAAACCCAGAGGTGAACGCGCCTTACTCCTTTATCCCCCAGGATTGGACTTTATCTGCGCATTTTTAGGATGTCTTTATGCGGGCGTGATCGCAGTTCCGGCCTATCCACCCCGGCCAAACCGTTCCTTTGGTAGGCTTCACAGCATTATTCAAGATGCCCAAGCTAAATTTGCGCTCACCACGACTGAGCTAAAAGATAAGATTGCCGCTCGCCTCGAAGAATTAGAAGGTTCAGAATTTTACTGCCTTGCCACCGATACCCTCGGGATTGATCTCGCTGCCCATTGGCGCAAACCCAATCTTTCCGCCGCAGACTTAGCATTTTTGCAATATACCAGCGGTTCTACAGGCAATCCCAAGGGGGTGATGGTTGCCCACAGCAATCTGCTGCACAACTCCCACATTATCCAAACGGGCTTTCACAATACTCAGCAAGTCCGAGCTGTGTCATGGCTACCGCCCTATCACGACATGGGGTTAATCGGCGGTATTTTGCAGCCCATCTATGTCGGTATTTTTCAAGTTTTGATGCCCCCGGTGAGTTTTTTGCAACGCCCCTATCGTTGGCTCAAAGCAATCACAAAATATCGGGCAACGATTAGTGGTGCACCGAATTTTGCCTATGATCTCTGTGTCTCGCAAATCAAACCGGAGCAACGCGCTGAGCTTGATCTAAGTTCTTGGAGCTTGGCTTTTTCGGGTGCGGAACCCATTCGCGCGGCAACCTTAGATCTTTTTACTGAAACTTTTGCGGCTGTGGGGTTTAAAAAAAAGTTTTTTTACCCTTGTTACGGCATGGCGGAAACCACATTAATGGTGGCAGGGACGGAACCGCAATCACTCCCCCAAGAAATTACGGTCAGTAAAACGGCGATTGAAGAAAATTTAGTACGTCCGGCGATCGCCACCGAAACAGAAACCACGCTTGTAAGTAGTGGTCAGGTCATTGGTGATCTCGAAGTTAGTATTGTTGATCCAGCTCAACTGACTCTCTGCGCAGATGGTCGTATCGGGGAAATCTGGGTCAAAGGCGACAGCGTAGCTCAGGGCTATTGGCAAAAAGCAGAACTTACCGAAACAGTATTTCACGCGGCAGTCGCAGACAAAACTGACTTCTTACGCACCGGCGATCTTGGCTTTAAGCAGGATGGCGAGCTTTTCATCACAGGCCGCCTCAAGGATTTGCTGATCATCCGTGGTCGCAACCATTACCCCCAAGATATTGAACTTACCGTAGAAACGTCCCACGCAGCGATTCGTCAAGGAGCCGGGGCGGCGGTGTCGATTGAGGTGGATGGGGAAGAAAAACTGGTAGTTGTGCAAGAAGTGGAGCGTGCTTATGTGCGCCAACTCGATGTGGAAACAGTGGCTCAGGCTGTACGGGGGGCGATCGCCACAGAACATCAACTCCAAGCCCATGCCATTTGTTTGATCAAAACCGGCAGTATCCCCAAAACGTCCAGCGGTAAAATCCGTCGCCATGCCTCCAAAGCGGGCTTTCTGGATGGCAGTTTATCGGTCGTCGGTACATGGACAGCGAACCAACCCGCAATAAGTGATCCTGTTAAGCCAAATCTAGGCGAAGAAAAACCAGATCCTGTGCCGACAATTGAACGGGTTTTGACACAGCAAATCAACGCGCAACAACAGCAAGTTGAAACGTGGCTAACAGAAAATATTGCGCAGCGACTCGGTGTTAATGTCCAGAGAATTGATATTAACGAACCTTTTGCCAGCTATGGTTTGGACTCGGTACAGGCGGTGCAGGTGACGGCGGATCTCGAAGATTGGCTTGAACGAACCTTAGAACCGACCCTTGCTTACGATTACCCGTCGATTCGGACGTTGGCGACATTTTTAGTGCAGGGAGAAACGGAACCCCAAGAAATCGTTGCGCCCAAGCAGGTCAAAACTTCGGAAATTGCGATTATTGGTTTAAGTTGCCGTTTTCCCCAAGCGGCTAGTCCAGAAGCCTTTTGGGAGATGTTGCAGCAGGGTAAAGATGGGGTGCGACAGTTGGGCGATCGCTGGGGCACTGGCGAATGGGGCGGTTTTTTAGACAATATTGATCAGTTTGATCCGCAATTTTTTGGCATCTCTCCCCGCGAAGCCGAACAAATGGATCCCCAGCAACGGCTGTTATTAGAGGTGAGTTGGGAAACGTTGGAACGGGCGGGTATTCCGGCGGAAGAGTTGGCTAATTCGGCGACGGGCGTATTTGTCGGCATTAGTAATAGTGACTATGCGCAGTTGCAGGTGCGGGAAAAAAATCCGGTGAATGCCTACATGGGCACGGGAAACGCCCACAGTGTCGCGGCAAATCGGCTGTCTTATTTTCTCGATCTGCGGGGGCCATCCCTGAGCATCGATACGGCTTGTTCTTCGTCCCTCGTGGCGGTACATCTCGCTTGCCAAAGTCTCTTTAATGGGGAATGTACTCAGGCGATCGCCGCTGGTGTGAATTTGATTTTGACCCCGGATGTGACCCAAACATTTAGCCAAGCCGGGATGATGAGCAGTGCGGGACGATGCAAAACCTTTGACGACAGCGCCGATGGCTATGTGC
>JBARRZ010000087.1:0-2237 GCA_049644465.1 Limnothrix sp. | reverse complement strand
CTGCTGGCTATTCGGTTGGCGATCGCCCCTCTACCGACCTTAGCCCTGATTGTTGGTTTGATTTTGGCTTATTTTTATCCGATCACTAAGGAATACCACGAAGAAATTCGCTTGAAATTAGCCGAGCGTAAACAGGCCCAAATGACCGACTCGATTGATGATTAACTCGCCGAATAGCTCGATTTCATTAGCGATTTTATTTACCATTTCTGCTGCAATTGCTGAATCAGCGCAAAGCGGACATCACCATAATTTTCAACCGCCGTAATATCGGGATTGTCGAGGTTTAAAAAGTCGAGTCCTGTTTCTTTGCCGGAGATTAAAAAATCGGTGATGGCTACGCGATAAATTTTCGCGGCATCGAGTGGCACGTTGTTGATCAGCCATTGCTGGGTCGTGGCCTCTTGACTGACTGCGGCTGTGTGTAAATAACCGCCTGTCCCAACATTGGCCAAGCTTTGATTGAGGGTTTGTGCTAAAACGGCTCCGGTGAGATCGACGGTGATAATCTCGCCACCGAAGGGCAAAATCCGAATAACGTCATATTGTGAAATGGCGCTAGCGGGCAATACGTCATCAATGCGAATAGAACCGCTGTTAAATATTGCCAGTTCAGCATCTGGAGCTGCGGTCAACATTGATTTTGCGATGAGATCGGTGAGATTTGTGGGGGCCTGACGTACAGAGCTTTCGAGGCCGTCGAGGGCAATGGGGCTAACGGCAACGATCGCCTCTGGGGTAAAACCACTGTCTCGGAAAGCGTCAAAGGCTTTTTGTTGCCAATAGTTAATAATCGCCTCTAATTGCGGGTCGGGGGCGATCGCCTCATTTACCAGTTGCAACCGCGAATTAATTGTCAATTTTTCTAGGTCAGTGTCGTAGGCCAGTTGATGAATGTAAACAGTGCGGGCATTCGCATCGGCTTTAAAAATTGGCGTAAAATCTTGACCGCGCCACAGCTGAATATTTTCATGTTCGTGCCCACCGAGAATTAGATCAATCTCTGGAATTTGTGCCGCAAAGCGTTGATCGTCGGCGATCGCCACATGAGTTAAGCCGACAATAATCTCCGTCTCATCCCGGATCTCAGCCACAGACTGCTGCATTTGCACGAACGGATCCAAATACGACACATAGGGCGCAGGATTGCTCGGCAGCGTCACCCCGACAAAACCCACTCGAATTTCTGCACCATTTTCGCCCGTCACGGTCGTCACAAAATAGGGCGGCACATTGTCCCAAGCTTCACCCGCCGCCGTACGCACATTTCCCGAAAACCACTGGAACTCCGACTCTGCCAGTCTTGAGCGAAACTGATGCTCTTTCACATCAAATTCATGATTACCAAAAGTTGCAAGATCCAAACCCAAATGATTTAACGTATTCACCATTTGCTCTCCAGCGAGGCGATCGCCATCAACCACCGCAGTGCCCAAGGCCGACGGACTAAAAAAATCCCCAGCCATTACCGTCAACGTATTTGGATTTTCCTCAATCAACCCTTGCCGAATAGTTGCCACCCTTGCCAAACCACCTACCGTGCCACCAGACAACGGCGTGATTTCGTACACATCATTAAGCTGCAAAATCTGCAAAGTCACAATCTCAGCCCAGACCCTGCCACCATGACCAAGCCAACTTAGCGATAACAGCAAAGCAACAGCACCACGACCCGCAACACTCAAACATCGAACAAAGGCGATAGACATAACGACAACAAGATTCGGATTTAATTCATCTATAATCCCCTGCTTGCTCAGCGAGAATACAATCATTAGGTTCAATTGACAAAAATACTTTTATCAGCAGTCAATAAATCCAAGTAATTTGGTGTTAGGCAAGCTTCTCGTTTAATCCTTTAGCTGCAGGGATTACAGCATTTTTTATACCGTAGCCAAACCCTGAGTGATCTGGATCACAAAATATCTTCAAAGATATCACTGTAACAATCCGTAATATTCTGTTATATTGTTTTACATAGACAACAAAGAGGTAACAACCCATGGCTAACCAATACGCACAGAACGGATTCGTCGCAACTGATGACGGTTACACTAACACTTTTGCACTCGAGCCTACCGTCTATGTAGATTCAGAGAACACTGCAGGCTGGACTGAGTATGCAGAGAAGCTCAATGGTCGTTTGGCAATGATCGGTTTCGTCGCCTTGATCATCACAGAAGTAATCGGTGGTGACACATTGATTAACTTGTTGTTCCAACTCTAATTTTTTCAGT
>JBARRZ010000086.1:0-2877 GCA_049644465.1 Limnothrix sp. | reverse complement strand
AAACCCATAGCAGTGATTTTTTCGTTCACGCCCACAAGTGCAAGTTGCATCGCAATAGCACAGGCGATCGCCCGTTCTGGATCGTCGGGTCGCGCTAGAGGTGCGCCGAATAAGACCAAAATACCGTCGCCCATAAATTCGTCGATCGTGCCCATATAACCGGTGATCACATCGGCCATGTCACTCAGGTAGAGGTTGAGCAATTTGACGACTTCTTCTGGGTCTAGCCGCTCGGAAATGCCAGTAAAGCCACGCAGGTCGGAAGTCAAAATTGTGATGGTTCGTCGCTCGCCGCCGAGTCGTAATCCTTCTGGGCTTTCGAGGAGTGTCGAAACAATTTCGTCGCTGAGATAACGGCCAAAGGTACTGCGGATTTGTCCGGCTGTCCGCGCAATGTAACCCGTGATGGCGATCGCCGCAAAAAATAAGCCCAAAAATGGCGGAATAATCGGGATCCACCAGCCAACTAATAACGCCCCATACCCGCTCACCGCCAAAAATGCAGCGGAACCTCCCAAGCCAAAGAAGCGTTCCCACGACCAAGGCTTACCCTTGCCGGTGTTACGTAGTCCCCAAGTTAATGTCGCTCCTGTCCCTGTCCAGAAAATTAGCCACAAGCTCTCTTGCCATTCAGACCAACTTTTAATGAGAGGGCGATCGTCCAGCACACTACCTAAAATTTGACTCAGTATATGGGCATGAATTTCAACTCCCGGCATCCGCTGATCAGAAGATAGAGTATAGGGAACCGGAAAGAGATCCTTGCTCACTTCGGTGATGTCACCAATTAAAACGACGCGATCTTGAATCAATGCTGGCGCGACGTTCCCCTCTAGTACGTCCTCCATCGAAACACTGTCAAAAGATCCTCGGCCACCGCGATAATTAATCAACATTTGGTAGCCTTCTGCATCGATGCTACCGACTTTGCCCGCGTAACCACCGCCGTAACCAGACATTGGCTCTAACACCACATCTCCGAATTGAAACCAGTCATCAGTCCCCGGTGCGGCTCCGATAGCGATGCCTTTTTGTTCTAAATAAAGATAGGACAGATAGAGAGAAAGGGAGTAGTGAGCTTGGTTTTCGTCATCGTTGAGAAATAACACGGCACGGCGAATGCGACCATCGGGGTCACGAATAATATCGTTAAAGCCTATTTGCCCTTTTTCTTTGAGGCTCGGTGGTGCGGGAACGGTTTCAGTATCTTTTTCGCCAACAATTTTCTCGATACCAATAATGTTGTCGTATTGGTTGAAGACGGCGACTAGTTCGTCATGGCCGGGTTGTACGGGAATATCGCGATAAATATCGAGGCCAATGTAGCTAGGCTGCATGGCTTGCAGTTTTTTGAGGAGGTCTGCATAGATGCTATCGGCGATCGCACTGTGGCCAGAGCCACCAATTTCGACAATGGTGATGTATTTATCCTGTGATTCTGCGGGGCGCCAACGCATGAGTTGATCGTAGGCGGCAAGCTCCAAAAATTGGAGGCCACTTGCTAAACGAAGCAGCCAAATGCCAGTGGCGATCGCCGGCGTCGTAATCAGGACACCGCGCCAGTCCCAGCTAAAATCTTTGATGCGTTGCCACACAGGAAATTACTCAATACGGGATAGATGAATACTCTGTAGATGTTTTCCCGGAAATGCCCTTGATTCAGGATCTTTTACTCACAATGTCTTTCACAAACAGCTTTTACTCAAGCGAATAAAGTCACTTTATCGCAAGGAAAGCGTGATCTAATCTAGTGTAAGTAATTTTTTCCAATCGGCGATCGCCGACTCCGACCACAACCAATTTTGGGCAAGGGCAGCAATTTCGACTGCTTCCGGTGCAATCCCGATGGCTGAACCCCGCATTTTTTCCCACTTACCGCTTAGATTTGTTGGTGCTGGGGTTTTACTAGTTTGGGTTTGCTGATATAAACCGAGTGCCAAACCTGCATAAATTTGTGCCAGCTCAGCATCCGTCGCACGAATCGTTTCAGCGAGGGCAAACGCCTCAGACCAAGCCACATTTGCGGCCTCATAATCTGCTCTTGCATAGTAGGCAAATCCTAAAGCCGTCCAAGCTTCGATTGAATCAGGATCTTCTTGTGTCGAGGTTTCCCAGGAGCGGCGGGCATCTTCCACGTCGTAGGTATTGTTGCCAGTCGCTTGCATTTTTAAAGCGGATTGCCAAGCGAGACGACCCCGCAAAAAGCTTAGTTCGGCACTGTCGTGGTCGGCTTCATGTTCGCGAGCCATCTGCATCAAGACTTCATCGGCATAGGTATTCGCTTGACGGTCTAATAGTTCGATGGAGACTTTGCGCAGCGTTGGCCAATCGTCTGTTTGTTTTCTGGCGATCGCAATGAGAGTGTCATTTTCCAGCGGTTCAAAATCGGAGGTGTTACTCGGTAAGCTTTGCTCGGCCACAATCGGAATACGAACGACACTATTATTACGCTGCCATAACAGGAATCCACCGAGGGCGATCGCCGCCGCTGTGCCGAGGGCAATGGGCCAACGATATTTACTGATAAACAGCTTTGGGTTTTGGCGTAACTGCTGAATCACTAGACCTTTTGGCTCCGGTGCTGGGGTGACTTTTTCACTTTTGATATCTTGCAAATCAGAACTAATCTCCGACAAAATTCCTTTAATAAAAGCAGTATCTTCACCGCCCGTACCGCTCAGATTAGGGGGCGGCGCAAACAACGACTCATCGTCTTCATCATCCCAAAATGATGCATCGGTTTCTGCAACGGCGGCGATCGCCAACCGATCCTCATCATCAGCAGACAACGCCGAAACATCTAGATCAGACCGGTGCAACAATTCAGCCAAACCCTCACGATTCAAAGAACGATGTTGTAACAAGCCGTGAAATAAC
>JBARRZ010000085.1:0-11543 GCA_049644465.1 Limnothrix sp. | reverse complement strand
GTGATGATGGTGCAATTAATTTTATATTCGCAGGTAGCTTTAAAATCTCCATCATTACCAAAATCGAGTTTTTAGGTTGGCAAAAGTTTTTATCAGATTCTGAACTTTATGAAAAAGCTAGAGAATTTATCAGTTACGCGACAGTCTTTGATCTAAATGAGGAAATTGCCGAACAAACAATTCAACCTAGACAAAAATTTAAAACCAAAACACCTGATGCCATCATTGCGGCAACAGCCTTGGCGAATAACTTAACTGTTGTCACTAACAACACATCCGATCTCAACAACTTGGGTGTGCAAAGTCTGGCGATCAATCTCAAATAATTTTCTTCTGAGTTAAGCTGCCTCGACATTATTTTGTCTGCTTGTTCTGAGGTTCTCTAACCAAAGATTCACCCTGCCATGCACCACAAGCCGCGAGAAATTCTGGTGACCATTGACGTTTTTTTTCCTTCGGTACAGGCTGATATACCAATAAAATTTCTAACTCTTCCCCCGAATGGTCAGGCAGTTGAATTCTTAAAATACCTTTCTCATCAACATAAGTTTTTAGTTGAATACTTTGCATTTTTGAAATCTCTCCAAGTAGCGATTTTCAAAGGAAGTAAAATTTTTATGGTGTCAGTAAATCGATTATCCCTATACCCCAATCTATTCTAAATGTTGGCGATCGCCTTATTTCCCCTCATCCATTTTTTAATCACTAGTGAGTATGGCTTGATAAGCCGTGCCGTCAAAATAATACAGAGTACTAGATTTACCGTAGATCGAGGCCGCAATGCTGTCGTGAGGAACCTCAACAACCGTCAGGTCGCCTCTGTTGGGATCGGCAATGGAATTAGGCTCGCCGCTGTCGAGATCGGTAAAAGAGTCAGGCGCAACTTTCTCAAGGCCTTGACCCACGCAGCAATCATCAATAACGCCTGCTTCTAAAAGTTGGTAAGATTCGAAACTATTGTCGCTGTTGCCGTGAAACGCCCAAAGTGCTGTCTGGCGATCGCCATCGATTAGAAAAGCCGCATAATCCGGATACTCATCCCCATTCAGGTCAGCTTCAGTAAAAACACTTGTTTTGTAGACAATGGACTTGTCGCTACTTTCCGCGTAAAACTCCAAAAAATCCGGCATCAACCATTCTGTTTCTGCAATCAAGCGCCAATCGGGCATTTCCACCGCCAAATATTGGTTCAAAGTTGCAGGTAAAATTGCGTTATCGTTTGCAACTTGTTCTGTATTTTCAGATTCTCGCGTAGAGGTCGAAACTGCCGAATTATCCGCATCTTCTTGGGGCGTACAAGCAGCCGAACTAAACAGTAAACAGAGAGAAGCAAAAGATTTGAGAGCAGTATGTTGCATCAGTTTTTTCAGCGTAAGCTAAGTTTTTATTGGCGGCAGAATGCTGGATTTTTCCGAAATTTGCAGATTCACGTCTTAACTGCAAGAGACCTATATTTAGGGTAGAGAGTTTTTAGGTGAATTCCGACTTGTTTGCGTTTTTGTTACGGAAGTAGAGCTATATATTTAATCCAAACAATTTTGAGATATCTATCTTTCCTTGGGGAAGGTGCCCGAAGGGCGGAAGGGGTTATCAGTTGGTGACGCATCCGACCGAGAACCCACCCCTTAGTCCCCTCCCAGAGTGGAAATGTTTCAAACTTAATTGAGATGACTGTAGGTGTGAATTGTAAGGTTGGCGATCGCCTGCAATTTTTACCAAAATTCTTGCCCCAAACCGGATAATACTACGCGTTAAACCCCGTTTCCCTCTCTCCGTCCGCTGATGCCAAAAAGTTTGCCAAGCCCTGAACTTTTCAGCCCCGACTTCTGCACCCAAACTGAGGTTAAGATAAGGTTCGGATATTTTGTCTGCCCGGAGGAATCACTATTTATACCCCGCCCCTCGCCCGCTTAATTGAGCAATTCCAACGGCTCCCCGGCATCGGCCCCAAAACCGCTCAACGCCTGGCTTTGTACATTCTCAAACGTCCCGAAAAAGAGATCGAACTGTTTGCCCAGTCTCTCCTCAACGCCAAAAAACAAGTCGGTGTTTGCCAAACTTGCTTTCATCTTTCAGCGACTTCCGTTTGCGATATCTGCAGTCATCCCAAACGTAAAAAAGATGTGATTTGTGTCGTGGCAGATTCGAAAGATGTGATCGCTCTCGAAAAAACCCGCGAGTATAAAGGGACGTATCACGTGCTCGGTGGTGTCATTTCGCCGATGGATGGTATCGGCCCCGAACAGCTCACGATTCAGCCTCTCGTGCAGCGGGCGAGCAAAGCGGAAATTACAGAAGTGATCCTTGCGATTAATCCCAGCATTGAAGGCGAAACAACGACGCTTTATGTTGGGCAATTGCTGCGACCTTTTACGAAAGTGACTCGCATTGCGTTTGGGCTACCGATGGGCGGCGATCTCGAATATGCGGATGAAGTGACTCTGGCGCGTGCGCTCGAAGGTCGTCGGGAATTGGATTAGCTGCTGAATTTAAGTCTGAAGGAAATAATGGCGACGCGGAGAAATGGCGACGCGGAGAAAGGGAGAGCGGGTGAGCGGGTGATGCTGTTGTTTTAAGTTAATCGATGCAGAGGGTGAGTGAATGTTAGGCGGCGATCGCCAACTTTGTCACAGGCAAACTAATCACAAACTCTGTCCCTCGCTGCGGATCAGAATGGCATTCTAGTTGCCCCCCATGGTTGCCCACCACAATCTGATAGCTAATCGAAAGACCTAACCCAGTTCCTTTGCCCACAGGTTTGGTTGTGAAAAAAGGATCAAATAATTTTTGCTGTACTTCGTCCGAGATGCCCGGCCCGTTATCCCGAATGCTAATAATCAGGCGATCGCCCTCTGGAGACACATGCGTTTTAATTCGAATTTGCGGCCTACGAGCAAACTCTCGATTAGCATCAAAATGATGATGAGCCAAACCGTTCCCATTCACCCCGTCCAAAGTTTTCGCTTGAGCCTCCTGCACAGCATCAATCGCATTTAAAAGTAAATTCAAAAAAACCTGATTCAGTTGCCCCGGATAACATTCAATCTGCGGAATCGCCTCATACTCGCGAATCACCTGAATATGCTGAAGATTATGATGTCCCTGCAAACGATTTTGAATCAGCAACAGCGTACTATCAAGACCTTTGTGCAAATCTGCCATCTTTAGAGCCGACTCATCCAATCGCGAAAACGTCCTTAGAGAAAGCAGCAAATTTCGAATACGGTTGACGCCAGAATACATCGACGTAATTAGTTGTTTGACATCATCCTTGAGAAAATCAAGATCGATATTGTCGCGATGCCGCCGAATTTCCTTGGGGATTTCGGGATAATACTTCTCATAAAGCGACAGCGTTTCAATGATTTGCTCCACATACTCGCCAGCATGTTGCAAATTGCCGTAAATGAAATTGATCGGATTGTTAATCTCATGGGCAATCCCCGCGACCAATTGCCCCAAACCAGACATTTTTTCCGTTTGAATCAATTGCAACTGTGTTTCCTGCAACTCCCGTAACGCCTGTTCTAATTCCGCCGTCATCCGCTCGCGTTTCGATAAATCCTGTTGGAGCTGAGCATTTGCTTCCTGTAGTTGTTGGGTGCGCTCTTCGACTAAAGCTTTGAGGTGATCGTGGGCTTGTTGTAATTGGACTTCAGCGCGGTGACGTTCGTAAATTTCTTGTTGGAGCTGATTATTTTTTTGTGCCAGTTCCTGAGACCGTTCGTCGATGAGATTGTGTAATAAACCAATCATCTGGTACATATCGCCGGGTCGTAACACTTGAAACAAACTGGTTTGGGAGACAATGCCGCGCATTTCACCAGCTCGTCCCAGCACCACAAGCCGACGGACGCACTGCCGATTCATGGTTTCGTGGGCTTCCCATAAAGAAGATTCTGGGGACAGGGTAAAGAGGGGCGAGCTCATCACCTCATCGGCTTGAATTTGGGTCAGATTGAGGGCAAGGCTTTGGAATTGGATAATATCTCGCTCGGTTACGATGCCAACTGGAACGGGGCGATCGCCATTACCAATACTTTCACTTTTACAGATAACGACACAACTCACTTGATGATCCGCGATCAGTTTAGACACATCCAGCAAAGACGCATCCAAAGGTGCAACAACCACATCTCTGACCATCACATCCGCAACACAATGGAGCCGAGTTAATAAATTAATTGGCGGCAACGCAGACCGCAAACTATCGTAGGTGACCATGCCGACAGGTCTTTCCTGCTCATCGATAATCGGCAAATGGCGAATGCGATAGTGACGCAATAAATCTAAGGCGGTAAAAATATCTTCTTCGGGGGAATACGTGAGAGAAACGGCAGGAATACGAATCGCCTCACCCAATGTCACCTCATCTAAGTCAGCCCCTTCGGCAATCAAACCAATCAGATCGCGTTCTGTAAATGTGCCGCACAGCTTGCCGTCTTGCACCACGACCAAACAACTCGGTGTATGAAAAACTGATTCTTCATATTTGGATAGATCACAATGGCTCCGCAGACGTACCATTTCGCTGAGGGCTTCAGCCAGTGTCATTGCCATGGTTCCGGTCAGAAACTGCTGCCCAATTGCCGGAGCGATCGCCAAGGTTGAATTGAGAGAAGTTAACACGGTATTTATTGAAGCGCTGGCTAATATTAATTACAAATAATTCCACAGGCTTTAGCCTTTTATTAGTCTGTGACTTGGGCTAGCTTTATGTCGCTTTACTTAGAGAAAATTAGACTTTCTTTATTTTTCTTGATGCGCACTTTCCTGATTACTTTTCTAAGCCTTGAATAACTGAGCTTCGATTGATCCTAGCTATGAATTCTTGGCTCAGGGTGCAAGGTTGAGAGGATCTCGCTTTCGGCGATCGCCAATTCATCCAGTCTTTCGTTTACCATTTCAAGCTCATAATAGGTCGTTGCCAGCACCCAATACGCACCATAATGCCTTGCTTCTGAAGCCATCAAGCCTCGATAAAATTTAGCTAATTCGGGTTCAGGACAATGCTCACCAATTAATCCCAAACGCTCATGGGAACGGGCTTCAATCAAAGCTGAAATTAATAGCGAATCCAGTAATCTTTCTGGTTCTTGGCCTCGAATTAACTTCCGTAGTTTGCCACCATAGGGCGGTGCATTGAGCGGTGCAAGGGGAATATTTTTCCGTTCTAGCCACTGGTTAACCAGTTCGAAATGTTCTAATTCTTCTCTGGCGATCGCCGTCAATTCTTTCACTAATTTCACCGACGAGCCATAGCGAAACAGCATATTGAGCGCAACCCCCGCCGCCTTTTTTTCGCAGTGGGAGTGATCCAGCATGACTTCATCAAGATTGTTCAAAACCAACTCAATCCATTCAGCTCGTGTTGGTTCCTTGAGAAATTTGATGCGTGGCGTAACGGCAGTGGTCATATATCGCAGTTTTTGAATTAATGAATTGGTCGCTAATTATTGTTTGACGATCGCCCCAAAATCAGCCAACACACGGGCATGGTTCCGCAACAAACCGAGCAGATTGAGACGGTTTTGTTTAACTTCGGCATCCTCGGCCATCACCAAAACACTGTCCTCTCCATCAAAGAAACGACTAATCGTTGGCGCAAGTTTCGCTAAACCAGCTACCAATTTTTGATAATCACGGTCTGCTTGGGCGGCCTCGGTCGTGGGTACGAGCCTCACTAAACCTGCATACAATTCTCTTTCAGAATCTTGTTCAAATTTTTCAGGATTAACCAAACCTTCAGGGTTGAGAGTGGCGGTATCGAGATCTCCTTTCTTCGCTAGTTTGGTAGAACGATTGACGGTTTCGTAAATGGTATTGAGTTGGCCATCATCGCGAATACTCTGTAAAAATGCCGCGCGATCGCCAACATCAAGTAAATCTTCTAACGCCCGCTCTGTATACTCTGCATCATCACCGAGGACAGCATTCACCAGATCATAATCAATCCCTTTTTCGTCCTGCAGCAACGTCTGAATGCGCTGAATAAAGAACTTTTGCAAATTCTCTAAAGGCGACTCTTTAGCCGGGTGAGCTGAGACAAATGCTTTCGAGCCTTGCTCTAACAATTCCGCGAGATTAATCTCTAAGCCCGCCGCCCACGCCACTGTCACCACTGCATTTGCAGCCCGCCGCAGTGCAAATGGATCAGACGACCCTGTCGGAATCATGCCTAATCCAAAAATACTCACCAAAGTATCGAGGCGATCGCCCATCCCGACCACTTGTCCAGTGAGAGATTGGGGCATAATATCATCCGCGCCACGGGGGAGATAATGCTCAAAAATGCCATCCGCGACTTCCTTTGACTCACCACTGACAATCGCATATTTCTGGCCCATAATCCCCTGCAATTCTGGAAATTCGTAAACCATTTGCGTCATTAGATCCGCTTTACACAACATCGCTGTACTGGCGATCGCCTCTTGTTCAGCTTCCGAGAGATTAAGTTGCTCACAAATTTGCTGCGACATTTCCATAATGCGGTCTACTTTTTCCCGCATCGTGCCCAGCTCTTTCTGGAACGTCATCATTTCCAATTGCGGCAAATACGTATCCAGATGATCATCACAGTCCGCTTTATAGAAAAATTGACCATCCGCCAACCGTGCTCGAATGACTCGTTCATTTCCCGCAGAAATAATCTCAGCTTTGTTCGGATCGCCATTAGAAATAGTGACAAATTTTGGCAACAGTGAACTCAAATTATCCGCATTCTTCACCGCAAAATACCGCTGGTGCGTCACCATCACCGTTGTAATCACTTCCACTGGCAAATCTAAAAATTCCGCCTCAATATTGCCCACCACTGCCGTCGGATATTCCACCAAGTTAACCACTTCCGCCAAAAGTTCTTCCGGCATATCCGCAACACCATTAATCGTCGCAACCGCTTGCTCAACAGATTTGATAATGATTTCTCGCCGCAATTCAGAATCTACCTCCACAAAAGCATCTTGCAACACGTCAACATAATCGCCCGCTTCAGCAATGACAACTTCACCTTTGTGCAACACACGATGACCGCGCGACACTCGTCCAGCCTCTAATTTGTCTGCGCTGTTAATCAATTCCAGCGGCAAAATGTCTGCATTCCACAGAGAAACTAACCAACGAATCGGGCGAGGAAACCGCAGATCGCCATCGGCCCAACGCATAAACCGCCGACCTTCTAAAGCTGTAAACCAGCCCAGTACTAATTCTTGCAAAATCTCTGGTGTCGGACGACCAAGCGTTGTTTTCTGAACAAAGACAAAATCGCCTTTTGGTGTCGGGCGCACTTCCAAATCTGCCACCTCAACCCCTTGTTTCCGCGCAAAACCTTCTGCGGCTTTCGTCGGTGCGCCATCTCTAAACGCGGCTGAGGCGGGGGGGCCTTTAATTTCTTCTTCGCGATCGCCCTGTTTATCCGGCAGTCCTTTTAATAACACCGCTAACCGTCGGGGTGTGCCATAGACTTCCATTGCCTCTGGTTGCAGAAAATTTTCTCCCAAAGTCTGCGCCACACGATCTTTTAATTGGGCGATCGCCGCCGCGACAAAATCAGCAGGGAGTTCTTCTGTACCAACTTCAATCAGGTAGGTTGCCATGGGAAACAGAGTAAAGACAATGAAATAACTTTGCTAGTTTACCGTGAACTTCTGTCGAAACTCTAACAATGCCTGTGAGAAGGATGCGTTGTATGGCTGAACTATAATTGAATGACACGTCGAATTGATTAACAAACTAATGAAACTTAAAGCAATTATCCATATCGCTGAAGAAGGTGGATATTGGGCTGAAGTCCCAGCTTTACCCGGTTGCGTGACAGAAGGTGATTCTATGGATGAGATATTAGCTAATCTTCAGGATGCAGCAAAAGGGTGGTTAGAAGTCGCTAATGATTTGGGTGAAGTTCAAGGACAAAGCGAGATGGTTGAACTGGCAATATGAAATCAATTTCCGGCAAGAAGCTTTGCAAAATTGTCGAGAAAAAAGGTTGGATTCTCAAGAAAGTTACAGGCAGCCACCATATTTATACGCATCCAGCTTCTCGTGCAATTTTGTCTGTTCCTGTACACCGGAATAAAGATTTGAAAATAGGCACATTAAAAAGCTTGATGAAAACAGCTCAATTGACGGAGTCAGATTTGTTTTAGTAGCAGTTTTGTATTGTCGAAGAACAAAAAGCTTCTGGCGTTGTATCTTGCGGTGGTCAATATTGATAGATTGCTAGCAAGACAGAGAGCAGACTACCCAGGCGATCGCCGCTCTACCTCCGTTTAGACTGAGAGATTTTTCGACTAAAGCTCATTACAATACGAAATCTCGAACGCTTATTGGCAACCCCATGGCAGTCACCTACCCCCGCAGTAAAAAGAAAAGGGCGATCGCCGTCCTCGAAAAACTCCACGAACTTTATCCTAACGCCACCTGTAGCCTTGATTATGAAACCCCTGTGCAGTTGATGGTTGCAACAATTTTGTCTGCCCAATGTACCGATGAGCGCGTCAATAAAGTTACCCCCGCATTATTCGCCCGCTTTCCCGATGCCCCAGCTTTCGCCGCTGCAAACATCGAAGAACTAGAACAACTCGTCCGTTCCACTGGTTTCTATCGCAACAAAGCCAAAAATATTCAGGGCGCTTGCCAAAGAATAATGTCTGAATATGACGGATCAGTGCCCCAAAGCATGGAAAAACTATTAACCCTATCCGGTGTGGCTCGCAAAACCGCAAATGTTGTCCTTGCCCATGCCTTCGGTATTCTTTCTGGCGTGACAGTTGATACCCATGTAAAGCGATTGAGTAATCGTCTGAAACTAACAAAACATGATAATCCCGTCAAAATCGAGCAGGATCTAATGAAGCTTATTCCCCATCCAGAATGGGAAAACTGGTCTATCCGCCTGATTTACCACGGACGCGCCGTCTGCAATGCCCGCAAACCAAAATGCTTAGACTGTGCGATCGCCGATCTTTGCCCCTCAGCTAATCAAACCTAGGCTAAAGAGCGACTAGGGACAAGACTGATACGACCCGCATCCATCTCAGACATTAATAATTCCAACGCCTCATAATCTTCTGGTGAAACGTGACCTAAGCGCGTCAGCTCAGAATTGATAGCATTTTCAATTTCAGGTGTCATCTGCTTAATGAATAGAGCTTTCTCTACCAAACGACGGATCATAAATTGAGCGTTCATAATAGTAATTTCAGCTTTGAATAATATATTTAGAAACTCACTCTTATAGTCTCTTTCTTTTGAGAACTGTTCCCAGTGACAAAAAGAGAATTTAATCGTGATTGTGATCACATCTGTAAACTCTTGTTCAGTTTTTCGTACAGTAATCCGGAGATTTTTCAGACTTGAGAAAAAATGTAAAGAGCCACCAAGAAATCATTTGTATTTTGTAAAAAAAATTACCGTTTAGCCTGTAAATAAAGGAATCCAGACAAAAATAAATATTTGGTTCAGGATAATTTATCTAAGCCATAAAATAGTTAAAGAGTGCTGCATACTGAAACTCTGAGTTTTGTAAAGACTGTGTAAAGGCTTTGTTCTTTTTGGGCTTTAGCTTTACCTAATATTCTTATTAGACGCTGATCTCTAGATAAATTCTCGGATAGAATTTATATCAACAGGAAAATTCCTACGGGAGAACAAATCCATGACTTTCAATCAACAATTTTCAACTCTATATCCTCAGCATTCTTTAAACGCTGGAAACGTCTCTGAACTACGCCAGTCTCTAGCTGCAGCAATTAATAATAGTCAAGCTCCAGAAATCCTCGTCAATCTGGAAAACGTTGAGCTAATTGATAGTGCTGCAATGGTCGCGCTTGCTCAGGCAACTCGTTTGGCTCAAAACAAAGGAAAGTATTTGGGTTTGTGTTGTGCAAATTCTCAAATTTCGATGGTTTTAGAATTGACTCAACTTGAGCGTTTTGTAAATGTGTTCACAACTGAGTCTGAATTCTTCGGTCGCAATTATCAGCTCATGGCTGCATAGGTTCACTGTGCTAGGAAGCTCTCCGTTATAATCTGAAGGCTAAATACCTTTTCGATTTCTTGGAGACAGACCCCTGTGGCGATCGCCCCTACATTACCCCAACCAGCTGACTACGAAGCGCTGATCACAACAGATGTTTTCAAGCCTGCGCGCTATCTCGGCAATGAGTTGGGTGCGGTTCACAAACCGTGGGATCAGGCGGTAATTCGCTGGGTGCTGACCTATCCGGAAGTGTATGAGGTAGGTTCGTCAAATCTTGGGCATATCCTGCTCTACAACGTGATTAATGCCCAACCGCGTCAACTGTGTGACCGAACGTACCTACCTGCAAAGGATCTCTGCGACAAGTTAAAGGAAAAGGATTTCCCGTTGTTTGCGCTGGAATCGCGGCGATCGCTGCAAGAATTTGACATCCTCGGTTTTAGTCTCAGCTACGAACTTGGGGCGACAAATATTTTAGAAATGCTCTCCCTTGCCCAGATTCCGCTGACGTGGCAAGAGCGACAAAGCGGTAACTACCCGTTTATTTTTGCTGGGGGACAGACCGCAACGTCTAATCCTGAACCCTACGCAGACTTTTTTGATTTTATTGTGCTTGGTGATGGCGAAGAGCTTTTGCCGGAAGTAGGCTTTGTGCTGGAAGAAGGCAAAGTGAATGGCCTGACCAAAGCAGAAATTTTATTAGATCTCGCCCAAGTGCCGGGGGTCTATGTCCCTCAGTTTTACGAAATGGCAGAGGCGGATGGCTCAGTGCATCCCATTCGGGACAACGTGCCCAAGCGAATTTTGCGACGGGTTGCCACACCGATTCCCGCCTATTCCATTGGTCTTGTCCCTTATATTGAGACAGTTCACGATCGCCTGACGGTAGAAATTCGTCGGGGTTGTACGCGGGGTTGTCGTTTTTGCCAACCGGGAATGTTAACCCGCCCTGCCACGGATGTGGAACCGGAAAAAGTGGTTGACGCTATCGAAAAGGGAATGCGAGCCACGGGTTATAACGAGTTTTCGTTGTTGTCGCTGAGTTGTTCTGACTATTTGGCATTGCCTGCGGTGGGCATCGAAATTCGTAATCGCCTCAAGGATGAAAATGTGTCTTTGTCGTTGCCGAGTCAGCGGGTGGATCGATTCGATGAAAATATTGCTAACGTCATCGGCGGAACCAGAAAAGCGGGTTTAACTTTTGCGCCAGAAGCTGGAACTCAACGGATGCGCGATGTGATTAATAAGGGTCTGACCAACGAAGAATTATTGCGCGGCATTCAAACGGCGGTGAGAGAAGGCTGGGATAAGGTCAAGCTGTATTTCATGATCGGTTTGCCCGGTGAAACTGATATGGATGTGCTCGGCATTGCGGAGACGTTGCGCTGGCTGCGGCGGGAATGTTCGTCTCTTAGTAATAAGCGGCTGAATTTCAATATCACCATTTCTAATTTCACCCCGAAACCCCACACGCCGTTTCAGTGGCATTCTGTCTCAACGACTGAATTTCAGCGTAAACAATCTTTGCTCAGGGAAGAGCTGCGCAAGATTAAGGGTCTCAAGG
>JBARRZ010000084.1:0-3804 GCA_049644465.1 Limnothrix sp. | reverse complement strand
GGGCGTAAGCATTGCCTGCATTGGCGAGATTTAAAAACTTGGTTAGCTCTGGCTGAAAAATCAACTTCACTGTACCCGTGGGGCCATTCCGGTGTTTCGTAATAATCACTTCCGCGAGGTCATGATCCGGAGAATCGGGATTGTAGTAACTATCGCGGTACAACATGATAATCAAATCAGCGTCCTGCTCAATGGAGCCAGATTCCCGCAAATCGGACATCATCGGGCGTTTATTGGTGCGGGATTCAACGCCACGGCTGAGCTGAGACAAAGCCAAAATGGGGACATTTAACTCACGGGCTAATCCTTTCAGCGATCGCGTAATTTTAGAAATTTCTTGAACACGGTTTTCGCTAGAGCCTTCCATCAATTGCAAATAATCGATCAGGATAACGCCGAGTTTACCGCCCTGTTCTGCTTGGAGTTTTCTCGCCTGCGATCGCATTTGGGCAACTGTTAAATTGGCAGTGTCATCGAGAAACAACGGCACATTAGACAGAGATTCTACCGCATTAATTAACGGCTCCATGTCTGTTTGGGTCAGGCGGCCAGCCCGGAGGCGATTACTTTCGATCTGTGCTTCCCCTGCAAGGAGACGTTGTACGAGCTGCTCTTTGGACATTTCTAAACTGAAAACTGCAACTGGCAATTTGTGTTCTTTCGCGATATTAACGGCGATATTGAGCGCAAAACTGGTTTTACCCATAGCGGGACGACCGGCAATAATTACTAAATCTGACCGTTGAAAACCGCTAGTCATGGCGTCTAAGTCATAAAATCCACAGCTCAAACCGGGGAGTGCTAAATCTTGATGAAGTTCCTCGATATTGTTAAAAGTATCAACAATAGTTTCGGCGATAGAAGTGAGACCTTCTTGGGGACGTTCTTGGGTCAGGCGAAAAATCTTTTGTTCTGATTCGTCGAGAACTTCTTCGAGATCGACGGTGGTGTCGAAGCCGAGATCAATAATTTCGTTGCCTCCGGCGATTAGTTGGCGACGGACATATTTATCCATCACCAGTTGGGAGTAGCGATCTACGTTCACAGCGGAAACGGTACGGTCAACGAGACTGGCGAGTTTGGCACTGCCGCCAATTTTTTCAAACAGATTTTGATCCTGAAGCCATGTGCTAATGGTCATCAGATCGGTGGGTTGTCCTTGGGTATGGAGCACAAGTAGCCCTTGGTAAATATGGCGGTGGGCTTGGACGTAAAAGGCTTGGTTGCTGAGGATATCAACGACTCTACCCATGGCTTCGGGGTCGAGCAGAATTCCCCCAAGAATAGATTCTTCGGCTTAGATGTTTTGGGGTGGAAGGGAGCGATTGGAAAAGCTGGGGGAAGAATCGGCCATAGCTAGCGAAAGGAAAAAGGCTTTAGTTAAAGTGTACTGCTAGATTCTCTTTAGCCCCATGGGGTCTGGGGAAATTTAATCTGGGATGTGGGAAGATTTTAGGAAATCGTTTGTGCGAAATCAATGTTTAGCTATCTCAAGGGTAAGGCGATCGCCGTCCAAAGAAATGTGCAGAATCGGGCTTTTCTGATTTTGGAGGTGGGGGGCATTGGCTACGAAATTCAGATTCCGGGGCGGGTGGCGCAGGGGATCTCGATTTCTGGTGAGGCGCTATTGCAAGTTTTTATTCATTATCAGCAGCGGGAAGATGCGGTGACGTTGTTTGGGTTTGAGTCGCTGGCGGAACGGGATTTATTTCGGCAACTCATCGGCGTGACAGGCATCGGGGCACAATCGGCGATCGCCCTTTTAGACACTTTATCTTTGTCGGAATTAGTGCAGGCAATTATTACAGAAAATCATAAATTGCTAGCGAAAGCACCGGGGGTGGGCAAAAAAACGGCGGAACGGATCGCGCTGGAGTTGCAAACCAAATTATCTCAGTGGCGGGAGCATACGGGTTTACCACTAGCGGATGTGAATTCTCCTCAAGGGAATATTCTCGAAGATTTGGAGATGACGTTATTGGCGCTGGGCTATGACCACGGCGAGATTGCGGGCGCGGTAAATCAACTGAGTCAGGATTCGCTATTACAAAAAAATCCCAATGCTGATGAATGGATTCGTCAGGCGATCGCCTTGCTCAGTGATTAGTTTTTGATCAATTTTCTGAAATCGGCGCAAATACTAGGGAAGAATATTAAAGCAAGCGTATTCAATCTGAAACAATAATGATTTCCACAAAATTCCAAAAATTTGCAGTCGTCATGGCCGGGGCGATCGCCTTCAGTGGCCTTGGATTATTACCCAACATAGTCAGCCAAGCCCAACAAAATAGCACCTACGCAGAAGCCACGTATATCGAGCCAGAACATCCCTTGAGCGTTGCCCTAGCCGCCGCAAGAGAACAAGGTTACGTAGACTCCGGTACTTGGCAAGAGACCATCAAGATCCAGCACAATTCTGCCGAAATCCTTGATCAAGCTAAAATCGACATTACCCAAAAAGGATTTTTAGACGATTCCATTCAAGGTCATCAATTTGTTATCTTGCTAGAAAAAGACACAACTGGTCAGTGGCAAGTAATCGAGATCGAAAAAAATTGGCTCTGTCGGCGTGGCAGAGATCTGTTCGGGACTTGCTTATAACGAGGTCTTATTTTGAGGCATAGTCCGCCTCAAAACTGCTGCAAATCATTGAGGACTGTTACGTTTATGGAAGGGGTTGGGGCGATCGCCGTAAACTATTCAGCAGTCATTTTTCTTTGTAGATTTAATAATATTTAGTACCTATGTTTCCCTCCATGCGCCCCCGCCGTCTTCGCCAGAGTGAGTCCCTCCGCCGTATGGTGCAGGAAAATACCCTGACCGCGAACGACATGATCTACCCATTGTTTGCCGTCCCTGGGGAATCTTTTTCGAAAGAAGTCATCTCAATGCCCGGCGTTTACCAGCTTTCCGTTGACAAGATTGTGGATGAAGCCAAAGAAGTGTGGGAACTGGGTATTCCTGCCGTCATTTTGTTTGGTATCCCCACCGATAAAGATGTGGACGCGACAGGTGCATGGCACGATTGCGGCATTGTCCAAAGGGCTTCCACGGCGATTAAAGAAGCGATTCCCGAAATGACCGTCATCGCCGACACTTGCCTCTGTGAATACACGCCCCATGGTCACTGTGGCTACCTCGAAACTGGTGATTTGACTGGTCGCGTGCTTAACGATCCAACCCTAGAATTATTGAAAAAAACAGCAGTTTCCCAAGCTAAAGCGGGGGCTGATATCATTGCGCCTTCTGGCATGATGGACGGTTTTGTCGAAGCCATTCGTGAGGGTTTGGATGAAGCAGGTTTTCAAGATACGCCGATCATGGCCTATTCCGCGAAATATTCTTCTGGGTACTACGGCCCCTTCCGCGATGCTGCTGAGTCTGCGCCCCAATTTGGCGATCGCCGCACCTATCAAATGGATCCGGCCAACTCCCGCGAAGCCATCAAAGAAGTCGAGCTAGACATCATGGAAGGCGCAGATTTTGTCATGGTAAAACCCGCTTTGTCCTACATGGACATCATTTGCCGCATCAAAGAAATGACCAATCTTCCCGTTGCTGCCTACAACGTTTCTGGGGAATATTCGATGGTAAAAGCTGCCGCCCTCAATGGCTGGATCGACGAGAAAAAAGTTGTCCTCGAAACCCTCACCAGTTTTAAGCGGGCAGGGGCAGATTTGATTCTCACCTATCACGCTAAAGATGCCGTGCGTTGGTTGGCGGAATAATTACTTGGATTACGTGATTTTGGGTTAAAGATTTGAAGCAAAACCTTTAGAGAAAGGGAGACTCGGAGACAAAGAG